>JACPSV010000115.1 GCA_016193115.1 Elusimicrobiota bacterium | reverse complement strand
GAAAGCGGCCGTCGGATTGGACCGGAGAAACGTTTCAAAATCCTGTTTGTAGAGAACCAGAAGCTGAACGTTGGAGTCTGCCCTAACCGTGACGGAACGGGGAGCGCCGGTCAGAAGAGCGGTCTCGCCGAACGTTTCTCCCCGACCCAGAAAATTGAGCGCCTTTTCCTTGCCGTCCTCTCCCCGCCCAATCACCCGCACGCGGCCGGACTGGATCACGTACAGGGCGTCTCCTGTGTCCCCTTCCCGGTAGAGAGTCTGGCCCTTGTCAATGGAAAGTGTCTGAAGGCGAGCCGCCACCTTTCTTAAGGTCTCTTCCTCCAGATCGGAAAATATGGAAACACGCCTCAAAAATGAGGCCGAATCTTCTATGGAATGGGACGGGGTTGAAACCATTTTTCCGACGATACTTTACCTCTTTTCCCCCTGTTTGTCAAACAAGGGTGAAATTGGTACAATCCTCACTAGTGTCCGGCAAAATTATGAGTTTAAATCATTTGCTCATGGTTCGACAAGCTCACCATGAGCGGATCTGTAGGAAAAACTATGAAGACAAGGGATGGGGAGAATAAGTATTCGCTTTTGAGCCGGGTGACCCTTCTGAAAGGGTTGACTCAGAACAGACTTAAAAAAATAGCGGAGTATGCCTTGTTTCGCCAGTACAAAAAGGGAGAAGAGATTTTCTCTAAAAACTCTATTGGGGAATGTCTTTACGTTCTGGTCGCAGGGCGCGTCAAAATATATAGTTCTGCGGGTATCCGCACCAAAACCTTTGCTTTGCTCGATCCAGGCGACTTCTTCGGCGAGATGGCTCTTCTGGGCGATCCCATCCGTTCGGCGAGCGCCCGCGCTATCATGGATTCTCAGCTCCTGGTTCTGGAAAGAAAAAGTTTCCAGAAATTTTTGAAAGAGGACACATTCCTGTCCCTGACCGTTTTGAAAACTCTCTGCGAGCGGCTCCGCCAAGCGGACAAAGAAATCGAAATGCTTTCCTTCCAGAACGTTTTGGGACGCACGGCGATCACACTGTTTGATCTGGAATCCAAATACGGGAAAGAAAGTCCTGCCGGCATTCTGATTGACACCGAAATCACCCAAACCGAGCTGGCGGATTTAATCGGCACGGCGCGGGAAATGGTGAGCCGCATCCTCTCGCAATTCCGAAGGATGAAAGCAATTGATCTGGAGTCGCCTTCCGGAAAGATTATAATCCTGGACAAAGAAAAACTCAAAAACTGCATCTACCAATGAGCCCCGCAGAAGAAGTTTCCGGCATTCAGGCGGCGCGGGGGATGCGCGATTCCCTTCCTCCCGCAACAATCAATTTGGCGCGCATCGAGTCCGCAGCGAGAGAACGCTTTTCTCTTTTTGGGTATCGGGAAATTCGCACGCCCGTTCTGGAACCTCTCTCCCTCTTCCAAAGGGCTTTGGGACAAAGCACGGACATCGTGGAAAAAGAGATGTTTACGCTTCAGGATCGGGGCGAACGCGCTCTCTGTTTACGACCGGAAGGAACGGCGGGCGTAGTCCGCTCCTATATCGAGAATGCGTTCGACAAAACCATGGCGATTCCCAAACTTTACTACATCGGACCCATGTTCCGCGCGGAACGGCCTCAGGCGGGACGGTACCGCGAGTTTAACCAGATCGGATCGGAATATTTTGGAAACGAGTCCCCCGCCAGCGACGCGGAGACTATCCAGTTAGCGGCAGAAATTTTAAGGGCGTCTGGACTGGACCAGTTTGAAATACGGTTGAACAGTCTGGGATGCGCGGCCTGCCGTTCCCAATACAAAAAAGTTCTCCTGGAATTTCTAAAAGGAGTGGAACAGCATCTCTGCGAGGATTGCCGTAAAAGAATCCAGAAAAACCCTTTAAGAGCTTTGGATTGCAAAACGGACAAAGAAAAATTGAAAGACGCGCCCCAAACCTTGCAAACTCTCTGCGCGGACTGCAAGACTCATCATGAGGATCTGCAAAATCTTCTGAGTTTAGCCGAAATTCCGTTTCAGATCTCCCCGCAACTGGTGCGCGGGTTAGACTACTATACCCGCACCGTGTTTGAAGTGTATCCGGCTGGGAAAACGGGATCTCAAGACGCCTTGGCCGCGGGCGGTCGTTATGACGGTCTTGTGGAAGAGTTGGGAGGTCCTAAAGCGCCTGCGGTAGGGTTCGCCATGGGGATTGAAAGGGTGATGAACGCTCTGGAACATTCCAAAACTCAAGCGTCTGAGGAACGAAAAGGAATCTTTGTGATCGCTCTTGGGAAAGAAGCAATCCCGCAATCGTTTCGGATCCTGACCGAACTGAGAGGGAACGGATTGGAAGCGGAAGGCGTCTTGAACCAGCAAAGCATAAAATCCCAAATGCGGTTGGCCGATTCTCTGGGAAAACGTTTTTGTCTGATCGT
>JACPSV010000173.1 GCA_016193115.1 Elusimicrobiota bacterium | reverse complement strand
TCCGGACCCACCTTCTCGCTGGAGAGCAGGAACTCCCACCCATCCGACGTGGATAGAGCCGCTCCTTCGCCGCGCACAAGGTCGGTGTTGCCTGCTCCGGGACGGCGATTGAGATCAATGTAGAGGTCCACAAATACGGGAGCGGAGAAACTTTTGCGAAAAGAAAACTGGAACAGGATATTTTCTTCCGCTCCTTGACTGGAAATCCGAACAGAAAAATGTTGAAGCGCCGGTAACGATTCTTCGTTCCCAAGCTCGGGAATAACCTCTAGGGAATTCTCGGACCAGAGGACTCCGTCCGAAGAAACTTCAACCGTCACCGCAGAGCGCGACGCGGAGAAACCCTTTTTTCCACTTTTTGCGCCGACGTCCAGCGACGCGGATCCGCCCAACTCGTCCGGAACCGGAACATTTAAGTTACGGTAGACATTGGCCAATGTCGCTTTGAAAAGCATTTTCTTCTCGAACTGTTTGCGCGCGCTTTCTCTTCCTTTGGAATTGAGGCGTCTTTCATCCGCAATCCATTCAAAAAAATCTCCCGACTCAGCGCTGTAAATTTCTCCCAAAGCGCGGTCGAACTGTTGGATGTCCGCCTGTCCGGAATTTCTGTATTCTTCAATCGCCTGCCGCGTCTGCGCCAACAGATCCCAGGCCAGATTTTTCTGCGGGTCGCCAACCCACGCGGTCAACCCCGGCCCGGAAGGCGACCCGATCCCCTGAACCCAGTTCCAGGAGTATGGCCAGATTTGAAGCGTCGCGGAGGCGTCCTCGATCGCGGAGCGGGACGCCGCCTGACAGGTGACCATCTTTAGATGCGAAGAGTTTTTTTGATCTTTAGAGCATTCCAAAAGGAAATCTTTTAGGGAAATTTTGGCTCTTAGTTCATCGAAAAGGATAAGGGGCACGGTTCCTTCCGGAACCTCCGAATATAAGCGGTCGAACAAATCTTTGACGAGGAGGGCTGCGGGAGCGACGGACTCTTTTCCATGCAGCAGATCCGATAGAGGGTGGGCGGCAAAAACCCGTAGGCCAGATTCGTTTCTCTTTCCTTCCGAATCCAGAATTTGGGTTTTACCTTCCGGCCATTCTTCTTTAGGGAACCCGGCCGCCACCCAGGAAAATTTCTGCTGATTTAGAAACTCCGCGACGGGGAAACTTAAGCTGCCTCCTCCGGGCAGGAACCCTGGAGGCGACTCATTCCAAAAAGCGCGGTAGTCGCTTCTCGATTTGACGATTTGATGGGCCACATCTTCCGGCCATCCCACGGGTGCGGCAGGTAAAGGCAGATCCGCCGGCAAAACGGACCGGATGACGTTCATCCCGTAAATCAAAGGGAGGGGAGGATCCCCATCCAACCGCAAAGCGGCCTCGATTTTCCCCGATTTCCGAAGTTCCAACAGGCGACCACGGTAAACGCGCATCTGGGACATCTGTAGGGGAGAAAAAGCCAGGGTCAGGGTGAGCGGGGAACTCTCCAAAATCTTGATCCATTCCCCGTGCGCGCTTTTTTCCGTAGAAGGCAGAACCACCAACGCCCACCTTTTTGCGGGGTTCTGGTTTTGGTTTCCGTTCACCGCGCCGTATCCGCACGCGGCCAAAACCAGATGGCACCCTATATAAGCCGTCAGCAAGAAACGCTTTCTTACGTCATTCCGGCGAAAGCCGGAATCTAGAGTAGGTCTATCCTTCAAACGTGTCGTGGGTGATGGGATCTACTTTGATGCCGCGAGTTTGCAGCCAGAGTTTTGCTCGATTCAGATCGGATTCGGAACCTTCCAGTTCCAAAACGATCTCGCCTACTTTTTCGGTGACCTTAGCGCGGCGAATATTGAAAACGACGGGAACTTCCTTGCACATTTGGTAAACGACGGGCTCTCGAATCAAATTTTTCGGGAAAATTAGATCAATGGCTTCTTTCATATCCTGCTACCGCCTTTGGGAGGTTATCGGCCGCCCGCAATCGCCGGGATAATGCTGATCTCCGAATCTTTGGAAATCTGCGTTTTTACCCCTTCCTTGAAACGGATATCTTCGCCATTGACAAAAATGTTGATGAACCGCCGCACCTGGCCCGTCTCATCGCAAATGCGTTCCATGATGCCGGGATAATTTTTTTCCAGATCGTTCAGAACGTCCTGAATGGTCGCTCCGTTCAGTTCAACCACAGACTGATCTTTGGTCAGTTTGCGTAAAGGCGCGGGAATCCTTACTTTCGTTGCCATGACATCCTCCAAAGGTTCAAACAGATAATTTCATTTCCAGAGAACCGACATTCTCCACCCTTTTAGTCTGGACCAGGTTTTCGTAGAGCGCGCGAAACTCCGACAGACGCGCTTCGATCGTATAGGGTTTTGAGATGCGGTCTTGCACAGACTCCTGAGTTTTGAAACCGTTGCCCGTAATGTAAGCGACGACGACTTCATCCGCCGATATCTTACCAGATTCAACCAGCTTTTTCAACACGGCCACCGTCGTCCCGCCCGCCGTCTCCGTGAACACGCCTTCGCAGCGCGCAAGGAGACGGATCCCTTCTATAATTTCTTCGTCCGTCGCCCATTCGCCCACGCCTCCGGTGCTTAAAACGGTCTGGGACGCGTAGTAACCGTCCGCAGGGTTGCCGATGGCGATGGATTTCGCAATGGTTTTGGGGACTACCGGTTTGATGATGTCGGACTTCTCTTTGATTGCGGTCACAACGGGAGCGCAGCCAAACGCCTGCGCCGCAGAAATGCGGGTGTGACATTCCGGGATAAGACCCAAT
The DNA here is from genome assembly GCA_016193115.1 of Elusimicrobiota bacterium. Classification (GTDB taxonomy): domain Bacteria; phylum Elusimicrobiota; class Elusimicrobia; order 2-02-FULL-39-32; family 2-02-FULL-39-32; genus JACPSV01. The sequence continues at coordinate 1,563 of JACPSV010000173.1, read as the reverse complement.
TGATGAAATTCACGCAGGCCTTTGTGGATTTTGGTTAAAAGGGAACCGGAGGCGACCGGTACTACCACGTGGTCAGGCGCTCTCCAACCTAACTGTTCGGCAACCTCGAACCCCAAAGTCTTGGACCCTTCCGAATAGTAGGGACGGATATTCACGTTGACAAACGCCCAGCGAAACAGATCCGCAATTTCGGCGCAGAGGCGGTTGACCTCATCATAGTTTCCCCGGATTCCAACGATGATGGGATCAAAAACTCCTGCGCCCACAATTTTCCCCAGTTCCAGGTCCGCGGGGATAAAGACAAACGTCTTAAACCGGCCCACCGCTCCATAGGCGGCAACAGATCCAGCCAGATTGCCCGTGGAAGCGCAGGCCACCACATCGAAACCCAGCTCGCGGCTACGCGTGAGAGCCACGGAAACCACGCGATCCTTGAACGAAAAAGTGGGATTGACCGCGTCATTTTTAATGTAGAGATTTTTCAGTCCCAGGAGTTTGCCCAAATTTCTGGATTTCCAAAAGGGGGTAAAACCTTCGTTCAGACTGAGAACGTCCCGTGTCTCCACCGGAAGCAGTTCCCAGTAACGCCACAGGTTGTGCGGGCGGGAAGCGATCTTTTCCTTGCTGATCTCAGCGCGGATCGCATCGTAATCGTATGCGACCTCCAGAGGTCCGAAACAAAACTCGCAGACGTGTTTGGCAATGGCCGGACTTTCATGGCCGCACTCTTTACATCGTAAACCTTTGATTTTCTTCATGATAAAAATCCCTCGAGGAGAAACATCCCTGAGGGAGATAGAGTTTCTCCTCTCATCGCGGATGCCTTCTCTGGATTTCCCATGGAAGCGTGAATCACAGACATCCCGGCGTTAGCACTGATCCGGGCAAGAAACAGACCGCCCGGGTAGTTGCCGTGGGTTCACAGGGCCTTTCCCTCCCCCACTCTCGATAAGAGAATACTGGAATCAGAGTACCAGAATTTCTGTTTACTTGTCAAGCCCCAAATTAGGGACAGCGCCCTTTTGGACAGCAAATTAGGGACAGCGCCCAAAAGGGCGCTGTCCCTAATTTGCTGTCCCTAATTTCCCATTGCATGGAAAAGGTCAATATAGTAGAATGAGCAACTCAATGAAATTGGAAGAATTTCAGGCAAAAAATTTTTTAGAAAGGTTCCGTATTCCTGCTCCGGAAAATGGCGGCGTTGTGGCGAGCGTGGAAGAGTTGACCGCTGCCCTTAAAAAGTGCGGAGAGCCGCCTTGGGTGCTGAAGGCCCAGGTGCAAACCGGCGGACGCGGGAAAGCGGGCGGAATTTTGGTCGCGCAGAACCCTTCTCAAGCCAAAGAAAAAATTTTAGAGCTCCTGGGAAAAAAGTTGGTGACCGCTCAGACCGGTCCGGACGGTATTCTCGTCAAACGTGTCCTAATCGAAAAAACCGTGGAGATAGAACGGGAACTCTATTTGAGCGTGACGATAGACCGCAAACGATCCAAAATTGCGCTGATCGCGTCCGCGCAGGGCGGAATGGAAATCGAACATTTGGCCGCCACCTCTCCGGAAAAAATA
>JACPSV010000172.1 GCA_016193115.1 Elusimicrobiota bacterium | reverse complement strand
AGTTGGCCGGGGAATCCGGAAAGAAAGTGGCGGACTCCGTTCCCTATGGCCAATGTTCTCTCTTGCTTTCATTGGAAGTTCTAGGCCTGACCAAGATCGGGGCTCTGGAAAAGATTTTTAGCGCAGATCCCGACCCTCTGGCGGGAAACGCGCAAGCGCTTGAGTTCGCGGAGTGGGGCGGCCAGAGAATTGTGGAGTTTGTCAAACAGAAAGTGTCGCCGCGGCGGTACTTTTCGGCAAGTTCGTTCCACAACTGTGTGGCGGTGGATCTGGCGTTGGGAGGCAGCGCGGAGACCTACATGCATTTGCCGGCCATCGCAAAAGAAGCGGGCGTCTCTTTTCCTTTGAATCTCGTGAACGAAATTGCGCGCAAGGCGCCGCAGTTGGTGCCCATGGACAAGAGAGGGGAGTTTCCCATGCAGGAATTCGTAAAGTGGGGCGGCCTGATCTCGCTGCTGGGAGCTTTATCGAACGTTTTGCAGGCGAGTCCTACGGTCATGGGGAAAAATATTGTCGAGGTCTCTAAAGGGACGACCTCCCTGAAATCTGCTTTTAAGCTGAACCATCCTCACAAAATTTCCGGAGGGATGCGCGTTCTCTTTGGCTCATGGGCGCGGGACGGGGCTATTTTCCGAACGGCGGGATTGAAAGATTCCTGGCTGTCTTACTCGGGATCCGTGCGGGTTTTCAGTTCGGAACAGGACTGCGTGTCGGCGATTCTCTCCCGCAAGATCAAAAAAGGCGATATCCTGGTTTTGCGTTACTGCGGGCCGAAAGGCAGCGTGGGCATGCCGGTTCTGACCCAACTGGGCAGAGCGCTGGCGGAAAAGGGGTTTCAGGATTCGGTCGTCGTTCTCACGGACGGGCGGGTCCGTTTGGAAGGCACGACTCCGGCGATCGTGCAAGTGGCGCCGGAAGCGGCCGTGGGCGGAACCCTGGCGATTCTGGAAGACGGGGACGTCATCAGCTGGGACTTCTCTCAAGGCGCTGTCACTTTGCGGTTAACCGAGAGTGAGATTCGGGTGCGTCTTTCCCGCTGGAAAGAGCAGACGAGCAATCTGAAGAGCGGTTTTCTTTCGCGTTACCTGAAGTACGCTTCTTCTACTGCTCTTGGGGCGACACTGAGCTAATTCCCAAAGAAAATTTTATGGAAAAAACAGGCGCAGAAATTCTGGTCGAGTGTTTAGAAAGGGAAGGGGTGGATCTCCTATTCGGAATTCCCGGAGGCGTGAACCTTCCTTTCTTCGATAAGCTCTACGACTCAAAAATTCGGGTCATCCTGACCCGCCATGAGCAAGGCGCGACCCACATGGCGGACGGGTACGCCCGTGCCACCGGAAAAGTGGGAGTCTGCACCGCGACTTCCGGTCCGGGAGCGACAAACCTGATTACGGGTTTAGCGACCGCGCATATGGACTCGATTCCCATCGTGGCAATCACGGGCCGAGTTCGCAGCGACTCGATCGGATCGGACGCTTTTCAGGAAGCGGACGCCACCGGTTGCACACGTCCGGTCACGAAACACAACTACCTTGTGAAAGATGTGAAAATTTTGGCGCAGGTCGTGCGCGAAGCGTTCCACGTGGCGCGCAGCGGCCGGCCGGGACCTGTCCACATTGATGTGCCCGTGGACATCCAAAGAGCCAAAACCGAATTCGTCTATCCGGAAAAGATCCATATCCGTTCCTACTCTCCCACGATCAAGGGGCATCCTCTGCAGATCAAAAAAGCGGCGGAACTGATCCGCGAGTCGGAAAGGCCTCTGCTCTATGTGGGCGGCGGGACCATACTTTCCGGAGCTTCTCCGGAAGTCCGAAAACTCGCGGAAAAAGCCAACATTCCGGTGGCCACGACTCTGATGGCGAACGGGGCTCTTCCTTACGATCATCCTCTCTATCTGGGTCCTTTGGGGATGCATGGAAAATATGCCACCAACACGGCCATGCAGAAATGTGATTTGATGATCTCTTGCGGAGCCCGCTTTGACGATCGCGTGACCGGTAAACTTTCCGCGTTCTCTCCGAATTCCAAGAAGATTCATTTTGACATTGATCCCGCCAACATCGGCAAGAGCGTGCGCGTGGACGTGCCTGTCGTGGGCGATTTAAAAACCGTTTTGAAGGAGCTAGTGGAGGAAATTCCCTCTCAGAATCACGAAAAGTGGATCCGCCAGATTCAGGAGTGGGAGCAGCAGCATCCGTTTAGCTATAAACAAAATGAGAAGGACGATTTTGTGAAGCCCCAGTATGTGATCCAGGAACTTCACCGTATTACCAAAGGGGAAGCGATTGTGACCACGGGAGTGGGCCAACATCAGATGTGGGCGATGCAATGGTATCCTTGCCGGTTCCCACGCCATTTCTTGACGAGCGGCGGGTTGGGCACGATGGGATACGGTTTTCCATCGGCTATCGGAGCCAAGCTTGCGTTTCCGGATAAGCAGGTGGTCTGCATTGACGGGGACGGATCCTTTCAAATGACAATGAGCGAGATGGCGACGGCCATCCACGAGAAAGTGAAAGTCATCGTGATTGTGATCAACAATTACTATTTGGGGATGGTGCGGCAGTGGCAGGAACTCTTTTATCAGCAACGCTTTTCCGCGTCTTGTTTGACGGTGGAGGGCGGGCGCCGTTCCAAAGAGAACGAGCCAGACCCCAGAAAGTTGAAATATATTCCTGACTTTGTGAAGTTTGCGGACGCGTATGGAGCGCTAGGCATGCGAATCACCCGGAAAGAAGAGGTCGTGCCCGCTCTGGAGAAAGCTCTGGAATCTAAATCGCCGGTGATTTTGGACGTGATCATTCATCCGGAAGAAAAAGTGTTCCCCATGGTCCCCGCGGGAGCCGGTTTAGACGACCTCATCGTGGACATGGCTTAAAGGGAAGGCGAATATGAAAGAAAAAATGGGCGAACCCAGGCATACGATCTCTATATTGGTGGAGAACAAGTTCGGAGTGTTGGCGCGCGTGGCCAGCCTTTTCTCCGCGCGCGGGTTCAACATTGATTCTCTGGCCGTAGGTGAGACCGAGGATCCCACCGTTTCGCGCATGACGATTGTTGTCAAAGGCGATGAGAGGGTTTTGGAACAGGTGGAAAAACAGCTCAACAAGTTGATTGACGTGATCAAGCTGTGCGATTACGTGGAAACGCCTCATCTGGAACGGGACCTGGCCTTGATCAAGGTAAAAGCGGACAAAAATGACCGCTCGGAACTTTTGCAGATTGTGGACATTTTTCGGGCTAAAATTGTGGACGTGTCGGACAATTCCGTAATCATTGAAGTGACCGGCGATGAAGATAAGATCGAAGCTCTCATCCGCATGCTCGCCTCTTTTGGCATTCAGGAAATGAGCCGTACAGGGATCGTTGCGATGGCGAGAGGCGGCAAGACCCTGACACTGTAAACAGGAGACGGACAATGGCAAAAAGGGACACGGACAGGCCCTGAACTTGAGAGACAGCGGTGTGGACGTGACCGTTTCCGTGCGCAAAGGCGGGCGGGGTTACCTTCTCGCTCAAAAGCATGGCTGGCAGGAGGGAAAAAACTTTCTCACAAACAATAGTGAAGCGGTGAAATTGGCGGACTGGGTCCATTTTCTTTTGCCGGACGAGACCCAAAGAGAGGTTTGGGAAACAGAAGTCAAACCCAACTTAAAGAAAGGGGCTGTCCTCAGTTTCTCGCATGGGTTCAACATTCGTTTCAGCCAGATTGTTCCTCCGTCGGATGCGGACGTGGTCTTGATCGCTCCCAAAGGGCCGGGACATCTGGGTAGCCACGCGCGCCGGTGTGATAGAAACGACATTTTCCGAAGAGACGGAAACCGACAACTTCGGAGAGCAGACCGTGCTTTGCGGCGGAGTTGTGGATCTGATCAAAGCGGGGTTCGAGACGTTGGTGGAAGCGGGGTACCAGCCCGAGATCGCTTATTTTGAGTGTTTGCATGAGCTAAAATTGATCACGGACCTGATCCAAGAAGGCGGAATTTCCTGGATGAACTATTCTATTTCCGATACCGCCGAATATGGAGAGTATTCCCGCGGCCCGCGCATCATTACGGAAGAGACCAAGAAAGAAATGAAAAAAATTTTAGGAGAGATTCGTTCCGGCGAATTTGCCAGGGAATATCTTTTGGAAAACAAGGTGGGTCGTCCCGTATTCAATTCCGCGCGCAGAAATTTGCAGGCGCATTTGATCGAGAAAGTGGGCGCGGATCTGCGCGCCATGATGCCCTGGCTGAAAAAGAAAGAATAATAAAAAACCGATGCTAAAATCGTTTGGCGACATATTTCAAGTTCCGGAACTAAGAAAGAAAGTCCTCTTCACGTTGGCCGTGTTGGCCGCGTACCGTTTGGGAGCGGCGGTGCCTCTTCCCGGGATCAATGCGGAGGCGATGAGACTTCTCTTTGAGACTCAGAAAAACACTCTTTTAGGGTTCCTGGACATATTTTCCGGAGGCGCTTTGGGACGGTTCTCCTCAGTTGACACGGTACCTCACTCTCATTTTGGGCGCCATTCAATCGTTTGGGTTGGTCTACAGTCTGGCCCGTTTGCCGACCCCCGGCGGTCTGCCTGTCGTGGACAATCTTTCCGCTGGTTTTTATGTCCTCAGCGTTTTGACGTTGATGACCGGCACACTACTGGTCATGTGGATGGGAGAGCAAATCACGGAGAACGGGGTTGGCAACGGAATTTCATTGATCATTTTTACGGGAATTGTCGTTGGGTTGCCAAGCGGTATCAAGGACTTAATTCGATTGCTCAGGATTGAAGAAATTTCTATTCTAGGAGCTCTGTTTCTGGCGGCCGTCGTTTTAGGGTTCACGGCTTTTACGGTACTGGTGGAGACCGGCCAGAGAAAGATCATGGTTCAATACGCCAAAAGAATGGTGGGACGCAGCATGATGGGAGGGAGCAGCACGTTCCTTCCGATTAAAGTTGACACCTCCGGAGTGATTGCCGTCATATTTGCGGTTTCCATTCTTTCTGTGCCTGTGACCATTGCCCAATTTTTTCCGGACTCTTCCCTGGCGGTTAAATTTATGTCCCTGTGGAATCGCGGAGGATGGCTGTACGAAGTGATCTACGCGGCTTTGATCGTATTCTTCTGCTACTTTTATAACTCCATTCAATTCAATCCCATTGACCTGGCGGAGAACATGAAAAAGTGGGGTGGATTTGTTCCCGGAATTCGTCCGGGCGAATCCACGGCGCAGTACATCCAGAAAATTTTGGAGAGGATCACATTGTGGGGAGCGCTCTTCATTGTGATGATTGCGATTCTGCCGGACATCCTGCGCCAAAAAATGAACGCGCCCTTTTTCTTTGGCGGCACGGCGCTCTTGATTGCGGTGGGGGTGGCTTTGGACACGATCGGCCAGATTGAGTCTCACCTGATCATGCGCCACTATGAAGGTTTCATGAAGAAAGGACGCATCAAAGGGCGATGGTTCAACGTTCGTTAATTTTGCCGACATGAATTTAGTTCTGATGGGACCTCCGGGATCGGGCAAAGGGACCCAATGTTCCCGTTTAGCCGCGGAGTTGGGGATTGCCCACATTTCTACGGGAGACATTTTGCGGCAGGCCGTGAAAGGAAACACTCCTTTAGGAAAAGAGGCAAGCGTTTATATTCAGGCGGGGAAACTTGTGCCGGACGAAACCATGATCCGGATTGTGGAAGAGCGGGTTCAACAAAAAGATTGCGAGAAAGGTTTTCTTCTGGACGGTTTTCCGCGGACGATTCCGCAAGCCGAGATGTTAGATGCGACGGGTCCTCAGATTGATTGCGTGATTGCCCTCCTTGTGGACGCGGAGGAATGCGTGCGCAGGGTGGCCAACCGCAAAACCTGTTCCCAGTGCGGACTCACTTACAATCCCGTGACGCACCCGCCTCGGAAGAACGGGAAATGCGACGTCTGCGGTTCCGATTTGATTTTGCGTGTGGATGACCAGCCGGAGACGATGCGGGAACGGTTGAAAGTCTATAGCCAAATGACGGAACCGTTGGTGCGTTATTACCAAAAGTCGGAGCGGCTGGCGGTTGCGGATGGAATGTCTCAACCGGAAAATATTTTGAAAAATCTGAAAAATTTGATATACTCTAGACTTCCCGTAAGAGGGTCCTAAAGACCCTCCGACGGGTAGGTTTTTGTCTGTGTGGAACTGAAGAGCGAAAAAGAAATTGGATCTTTGAGAGTAGCCGGACGTTTAGCCGCGGAACTTCTGGACGCCTGCTGCCGTGAAGCTAAACCCGGAATAACGACGTCCGATTTAGACGTGTTCGCCGCAGAATGGATCAAATCCCACGGCGCCAAGCCTGCCTTCTTGAACTATCGCGGTTTCCCCGCTCATATTTGTGTCTCGATCAATGAAGAAGTCGTTCATGGAATTCCGGGATCGAAAAAGATTCGCGTGGGAGACATTGTGGGCATTGACGTGGGGTTGTTTTATGACGGATGGTGCGGCGACACCGCTCGAACCGTCGCGATCGGACAGATCAGCGCGGACGCCCAAAAACTTCTGGAAGTCTCGCGCCAGTCTTTAGAGCAGGCGATCCAAGCCGCTACGATGGGAAACAGGCTCGGAGACGTTTCCAATGCGATGCAGTCGGTGGTTGAAAGCGCCGGTTTCAACGTCGTCCGCCACTACGGAGGGCACGGGATTGGCAGGCAGATGCACGAAGATCCGCATGTGCCTTGTCTGGGAACTCCGGGCACAGGGATGCGCTTGAAGGACGGTCTGGTGCTGGCTCTGGAAGTGATGGCGAATCGAGGCGTTGCGGAGGTGTCTCACAAGCCGGACGGATGGACGGTTTTAACTGAAGATGGTTCCCTCTCGGCGCATTTTGAGCATATGGTGGCGATTACGAGCCGGGGAACGGAAGTGCTCACACGGATTTGAATGCTATGACTAAAGAAGAAAAAATAGAAGTGGACGGAAAAGTGTTGGAGTCTCTCCCGAACGCGATGTTTCGGGTTGGGATTGAGGGAGGACATACGGTGTTGGCGCATATCTCCGGTAAAATGAGGATGCACTACATTCGTATCTTGCCCGGAGATATGGTGCGGATCGAACTCTCCCCTTACGATTTGACGCGAGGACGCATTATTTACCGTGGGGAAAGAAAAAAAAGCCCCGTGGAAGCGGGACAAAAATGAAAGTGAGAGCATCGGTTAAACCTATTTGTGATAAATGCAGGATCATCCGCAGGCGGGGTGTGGTTCGGGTTATTTGTAAAGAGCCGCGCCATAAACAACGTCAGGGATAAGGCGCAGAGAACCAAGGAGAAACAGGGATGGCAAGAATCGCAGGTTTAGAAATTCCCAGAAATAAGAAAGTCGAGATTGGACTTTCCTATCTCTATGGAGTTGGACGGCCTCTGGCCCATAAGATCCTGAGTGAAACAGGGGTGAGCGAAGGCATTCGCATGAAAGACCTGACGGACGCCGATGTCAGCAAACTGAATACCTATATTTCCCAGAACGTGAAGGTGGAAGGCGATTTGCGCAGGGAAGTGCAACAAAATATTCGTCGTTTGATTGAAGTGGGCTCTTACAGGGGACTGCGACACCGGCGCAACCTTCCGACTCGCGGTCAGAGAACCAAAACCAATGCTCGCACGCGCAGAGGAAGAAGAAAGACGGTTGGTTCCGTGAGGTCCGATACCAGCAAAACGGCAGCCGCGCCGGCGGCGAAATAGTGGAGAAGGAGTTTAGAATTTATGGCTGACATCAAAAAAGGTCCTGCGGCGGCGTCTGCGGCTCCGGTCGCGCGCACAACCGCGCGCAAGAAAAAAGTTTGGAAGAACATTGGTATCGCGCGGGTGTATATCCAGTCCTCGTTCAATAATACGATCGTGAATATCACGGACGAACGAGGCAATACGGTGACATGGTCTTCCGCCGGTTCCTGCGGTTTTAAGGGCACGAAGAAAGGAACTCCGTTTGCCGCGTCCGTAGCCTCGGAAATGGCGGCCAAAAGAGCTTTGGAAGCAGGCGTCAAGCAAGTGAACGTTTTGGTGAGCGGGCCGGGTTCCGGAAGAGAGACGGCAGTCCGTTCTTTACAGGCGGCGGGACTGGTTGTCTTAACGATTCGCGATGTGACCCCGCTGCCGCATAACGGGTGCCGTCCGCCCAAACCCAGAAGGGTGTAAGCATGCGGTTGAGAGAGGAGAATTAAATTGGCTAGGTATAGCGGTCCGGTTTGCAGGTTGTGCCGTCGGGAAGGAATGAAACTTTTCCTGAAAGGGGAAAAATGTTTCAACAAGTGCCTTTTGGATAAAAGGAAAGAGATTCCGGGTCAGCATGGAAAAGGGTTCCGCGGCCGCAAAGCTTCCGAATATAACAAACGTTTGCGGGAAAAACAGAAGTTGAAGAGACTGATCGGTTTGACGGAACGGCCTTTCCGCCGTTATTTTGCTTTGGCGTCCAAACAGAAAGGTTTAACCGGAGAAAACTTGCTGCGCTATTTGGAAACCCGGTTAGACAACGTCGTGCACCGTTTGGGGTTTAGCATCTCGCGCGCGGCGGCGCGCCAAATGGTCAGCCACGGTCACGTCCTCGTGAACGGCGACGCGGTGAATATTCCTTCCTATCCTCTAAAACCGGGAGACGCGATCTCGATTAAAGATAGTTTTAAGGAGAACTCCTTTTTGAAGAAATGGCGCGAACAGAGTAAATCTTTGAGTCCTCTCCCATCCTGGCTGGAATGCGATTTAGATCAGTTCAAAGGGCTGGTCAAGAATTGGCCTTTGCGGGACGAGATCTCGTTCCCCGTAAACGATCAGTTGATTGTGGAACTATACTCGAAATAGAAGGAGTTTTCTAGAAATGAAATTACATGATTTGGTGTTGCCGGAAAAGATTGACTATCAGAAAGAAAAAATTACGGACCATTACGGCAAATTTGTAGCGGAACCTTTTGAAAGGGGATACGGCCACACCGTGGGCAATTCCCTGCGCCGGATTCTGCTTTCATCCCTGGAAGGAGCGGCGGTCACTGCGGTGCGGGCGCCGGGCGCGCCTCACGAATATTCCACAATCCGAGGCGTTAAAGAAGACGTGCTGGGAATCATTCTGAACTTAAAGCAGGTCCGGTTCAAAATGTATTCTTCTCAACCGGAAATATTGAAACTCAGCGTTTCCCGGAAGAGCGAAGTCCTAGCCGGCGAGTTCGAGGAGAATTCTAACGTTGAGATCGTCAACAAAGATTTAGTGATCGCTCATCTGGATCCCGGAGGCAAACTGGACCTTGAGATCGAGGTTTCTTTAGGCAGAGGCTACCTTCCCGCGGAAAGAAACAAGCGTACCGACAGGTCGGTTGACTTCATCGCCACCGACGCCATTTTTTCTCCCGTTACAAAAGTCTATGACGAGGTGGAGAACGCGCGTGTAGGCCAGATCACCGACTATGATCGTTTGATCCTGGAAATCTGGACGGACGGTTCCATCGCTCCCCTGGACGCGATGGCCTACTCCGCAAGAATTTTGAAAGATAGCTTGACCGTCTTTATCCCTGCGGAAGTGGAAAAGGCGCCGCCGCCTCTGGCGTTGCCGTCCGCAGCGCAGGAGAAAGAGGTCTCGAACGAGCTCCTGAATCGTTCCGTTACGGAGATGAACCTTTCCGTGCGCGCCAACAATTGTTTAAAAAATGCCAAACTCAACACGATCGCTGAATTGGTGCGCAAAACAGAAGAAGAACTTCTCTCTTACAAAAACTTCGGGAAAGTTTCTCTGGTTGAAATTAAAGAGAAATTGCAGGATCTGGATCTGTCCCTGGGGATGGAGGTCTGAGTGAAGACGTTTGCGGGACGAAAGTTAGGGCGTAAACCCGGTCACAGGATTTCGTTGTTGCGGGGTATGGCGGAGAGTTTGTTCCTGCACGAGAAAATTCAAACCACGTTTCCCAAAGCGCAGGATGTGGCTCGATTTGCGGAAGGAATCATCACCTCCGCTAAAGAGGGCGGCTTGAACGCGCAAAGGAAAGTGGCGCGGTCCGTGCATCAAAAAGAGATCCAAAAGAAGCTGTTTGACGTGTTAGTGCCGCGCTACCAGTCCAGAAACGGGGGTTACACTCAAATCATTCGCAACGGCTACCGTCAAGGGGACGCGGCAGCCATGGCAGTTTTACGGTTGTTGGCTTAATTTTACTTTCCTACACAATAAAAATCTGAATGTTCAATAAGCTCTTAGGCTTATTTTCCAATGACATGGGCATTGACCTGGGGACCGCGAACACCCTGGTTTATGTCAAGGGTCAGGGGATCGTTTTGCGTGAACCGTCCGTGGTTGCGATCGAAAAAGAGGGACGCAACGTGATTGCGATCGGCGCCGAGGCAAAAAAGATGTTGGGAAAGACTCCTGCCAGCATTGTGGCGGTGCGTCCTTTGCGGAACGGCGTGATTGCCGATTTCGAAGTGACCCAGCAGATGATTCGCTATTTTATTAAGAGGGTTCATAACCGCCGCAGTCTCTTGCACCCGCGAATTGTGATTGGGATCCCTTCCGGGATTACCGAAGTGGAAAGGAGAGCCGTGCGGGAATCGGCGGAGCAGGCAGGGGCGCGGGAAGTCTATTTGATTGAAGAGCCCATGGCGGCTGCGATTGGCGCGAACCTGCCCATCAATGAGCCGTACGGAAACATGATCGTGGATATTGGCGGAGGCACCACGGAAGTGGCGGTGATTTCTCTGAGCGGGATGGTCGTCTCCAAATCTTTGGACGTGGCCGGAGACGAAATGGACGAAGCGATCGTGCAATATTTCCGTCGCAAGTACAACCTTTTGATCGGCGACATGACCGCCGAAGACGTGAAGATCAAGATCGGATCCGTTTTCCCGACGGCGGAAAATCAAAATATGGAAGTGAAAGGACGGGATCAGGTGACGGGTTTGCCCAAAACGATTACGATCACTTCCGCGGAGGTGCGTCAGTCCCTGGCAGAGTCCATGAAACTGATTGTGGACGTGATCAAAGAGACTTTGGAAGAGACTCCGGCGGAACTTTCCGCGGATTTGGTGGATCGGGGCATTGTTTTGGCCGGTGGGGGCGCTCTGATACGGGGAATGGCGGATTTGATTAGCCAGGAGACGGAACTTCCCGTCAGTTTAGCTCCGGAGCCTTTGACTTGTGTCGCTTTGGGAGCCGGCCGTTATTTGGAAGAGATTGACAACCTAAAAATTCCCATCCGATCCCGCCTTTAGGTGTTCGTTGGGGCTGCAAAACGCCCCTTAGATTTTTTATGAGTCAGCAGTTTTTCCGTCCTACCCGCGGCAACTTTCTCTGCCTGTTCCTGCTTGCCTTCTCATTTCTGTTGATGACATTGCGTTGGACTCCTACGGTCAGGTCATTCAGGGCATTACTTTTCTATTGTCTCTCCCCTGCATACGAAGTTCCCTTTGCTGTTGAGAAAGGGGGAACAAATCTGGCTTCCCGCATCCAGGAACTAATCCAAACCCATCAGGAAAATCAGAACTTAAAAGAGAGAATCAAAGAAGTTTCAGCGTTGGAATCGCAATGGCGGGAAACTCAGGCAGAGAATGAACGCTTGAGAAAACTCCTGGAGTTGAGATCCGCGCTTCCTTTTCGGCTCACGCCTGCCCTGGTCGCCGGACGAGACGCTCAGAGTTGGACTCATAGCATCCTGATTGACAGGGGAACAGAAAATGGAGTTCGTTTGCAGAGTCCCGTACTCGCTGTGGGTAAAGGAAACGGCGAAAACTCGTTCCTGAGCGGTGTGATCGGACGGGTTTTAGAATGCGGACCTCATTTAAGTAAAGTGCTCCTGATCACGGATCCGCTCTCTTCGGTTGCGGTGACTTTACCGCGGACCGGAGAACAGGGACTTGCCCAGGGACAGGGCGGACTTTCGGTGACCGTGGACTATCTGGATCGTAGCGCCGAGGTCTTGGTTGGGGAGGAAGTTCGCACCAGCGGGTTGGGCGGAGTCTTTCCTGCCGGACTGGCCGTCGGGAAAATTACAAAGATCGTTCCTTCCACTTCCGAATTTAAGCGGGCCATCCTCCAACCTTCCGTCTCGCTCACGGAATTGAGAGAAGTTCTTGTCTTGGAAAAGTCTCCATGAAGACGGCTCTATTTTGGACGACTACGCTTATTTTTACGCTTCTCATGCAGATTGGAGCGCAGAAAATGATGTCCCTCTGGGGCGTTTTCCCGAATATACTCCTGCTGGCCGCCTTATTTTCCGGAATTTCTCGCGGGACCGTGGCCGGATCCTGCGCGGGTTTCGTGTTTGGGTTTCTGGCGGATATTTTCAGTCTCTCTTTGTTTGGTTCTCAAACATTTTTGTATACCTTCATGGGCTATTGCGCCGGCCATTTGAAAGGACAAATTGATGAAGAACGTCCCCTGGCGCAGACGGGTATCGTTTTTGTTTTTTCGTTGGGAGAGGTGGCGGGTCTCTGGATCTTGGAAACGTTTTTTGGCGAGTCGAACAAACAGTTTTATGCTTTGGCTTCCTGGCTGCGTCCCTTCTATACCGCGCTTTTGGGTTCCCTGTACTTTTCCCTCATGAAACTCTGGACGTCCTTGTTCGCGTGACGAAATCCGTTCAGTCACTTACTTATCAGGAGAGGGTTTACCGGTTCCTGTACATCCTGCTTTTTTTCTTTCTTTTTTTGATGGGACGTCTCTTTTACATTCAAATCCTGCGGGGAGAAAACTATCGCAGGGTTTCAGAGGCGAACCGGACCACACTTTTCTTCGAACAGGCTCCGCGCGGGATCATTCTGGACCGTAACGGAAAAGTCTTGGCCGATAACCAACCCACGTTCGTGGTTCTATGGATGCCGATTGAGTTAAAGAGAGAGGTTTTGGCAACGACCGTAGAAAAACTTTCCGGACTGTTGCGATTGAAAGAAGGCGATCTGGCCTCTCGTTTAAGGCCGGCGGTCCAACGCGCTTCCTTGACGCGGGTGATTGACCGTGTCCCGCGGGATCTGGCCTTTTCCCTGCTGGAACACAGGCCCGATCTGCCCGGCATTTCCGTGGTCACGGAGATGCAGAGAGACTACCCCCAAGGGTCTTTAGCGTCCCATCTGTTAGGATATTTGGGGAAAGTCACGCCAGAGGAATTGGAAAATCGTTTGGAAGAACCGGAAACAGGCGAACTGCATGGGGAACAGTTCCTTGGAAAAATGGGTTTAGAGAAAGTCTATGATTCTCTTCTGAGAGGACGGCCGGGGGGGATGAGAATCGAAGTGGACGCTCTGGGCCGCCCATTGAAAATTTTAGACCATCAGAAACCGGTCGCAGGTTATTTTCTAAAAACGACCATCCATTCGGAAATACAAAAAGTTGCGGAAGACGCTTTGTCGCGCACGGGGATGCCCGGAGCTCTTTTAGCCATGGACCCGCGTAATGGGGAAATTTTGGCTTTTGTTTCTTCGCCGGAGTTCGACCCCAACCTATTCTTAAGGCGAGGAGACGAAGAGTCCGGTGGTTTGAGCAGTCTCTTGAGCAGCGAAGAGCAGCCCTTATTTAACCGCGCGGTTCAGGGACAGTATGCGCCCGGATCCATTTTTAAGATTGTGGTGGCCGCTGCGGCTTTGGAAGGGAAAAAGATCGCGCCGGAACAGAATTTTTATTGTCCCGGCTATTTTTGGCTGGGGGGTCCGGGCGGGAAAAAATTTACCTGTTGGAAGAAAGAAGGGCATGGATCTCTCAATCTTCACGATGCGATTGTTCACTCCTGCAACGTCTATTTTTACAACCTGGGATTGAGGACAGGGCCGGACGTCATGGAGACGATGGCCAGGAGGTTTGCTTTAGGGTCGTCCACAGGACTGGAATTTCCCGGAGAGAAGAAGGGTTCGATTCCCGGAAGAACCATGTTTAAAACGGGGAAAAGAAGATGGTTTGACGGCGACACTCTCAACATGGCGATTGGTCAGGGTACGATCCTTTTTACCCCTCTTCAGGCCATTCAAATGGTCAATCTCGTGGCTACCCGCGGGAAACTGTTTCGTCCTCATCTCTTGCGGGAAATTCGCAACCCTGCCGGAGATTTAGTCCAATCGGAGTCGCCGGAACCGCTTGAGGATTTGTCCCTTTCTCAAGAGACGTGGGATTTTTTGACGCAGTCTCTGACGGACGTGGTGGAAAGAGGAACCGGCCAGTCCTGTAAGATCGCCGGAATTCACGTGGCCGGGAAAACGGGCACGGTACAGAACCCGCACGGGAAAGATCATGCTTGGTTCGTGGCGTTCGCGCCGTCTGAGAATCCCACGATCAGCGTGTCTGTGATTGTCGAGCATGGCGTGAAAGGTTCCCTTTCCGCCGCTCCCATCGCCCGCGACATTTTTTTAGCCGCATTGTCTCCCACACAATGACTGAGCATCAGCGAAGAAATGGTTTTACCTTAGAAGTTATAAGAAAAAAACCATGACTGAGCGATTGAAACCGCACTTCTTTTTGACGTCTTTGCGCGAGCGGGATTCCCTTGTGCAAAAAATAGTTCGTCATTTTGACTGGATTTTATTTTTGGACGTCCTAGCTCTCTGTATAATTGGGGTGGTCATGATTTATTCCGCGAGTTTAAGGTTGAAGAGTCACGAGCTTATCGTGAGCAAACAGAGCGTCGCTCTTCTCGTTGGGATTGCGTTCCTTTTTCTTCTGGCGATACTCAACTACCAGGTCTTCGAGATCTATCCGCGCCCAATCCTGATGTTTTCTATTCTGCTGCTCCTCTCGGTCCTTTTTCTGGGCAGCACTTATCGGGGCACGAGGGCGTGGTTTGCTTTAGGCCCATTCTCTTTCCAGCCTTCGGAGGTGTCCAAACTTCTGGTGATTTTGGTGGTGGCCGGCTGGTGCAGCCAAAAGGAAGAGGAGATGGAATATCTGAAGTCCGTCTTTGTGCCCTTTTGCATTGTATTAGCCCATATCCTTTTGATTCTTCTTCAGCCCGATTTTGGTTCGACACTGGTTTATTTTCCCGTCTTGATCGCCATTCTCTATGTTGCGGGAACTCCTTCCATTTACCTTCTCACGATCCTCTTTTACGCAGTGGTTTCTTTGGGTTTTTTGCTTTTGCACACAGGGTTTTCTTTGCGACCCCCTTTGTTAGAGACCGGTTCCATTTATTCTTTTTTCTATAAAGGCATGAAGTTCGGGAAAGAATTTTTTTGGATCCATGTTTCTGCGGGATCACTGATTTTGTTCCTCTGGTGGTTCTTAAAAGGTTTAAGGTATCGCGTTTCCTGGGTTAGCTTCCTCTTCGTTTTCCTGATTCTCTCTGTTAGCTGGACTTCCAGCTCTTATTTGACTCAGGCGATGAAAGGGTACCAACGCAAACGTCTCATGGTTTTCATTCAGCCGGAGCTGGATCCCATGGGAGCGGGATACCATGTCATCCAGTCCGTCGTCGCTTTGGGATCCGGCCAGATGACTGGGAAAGGTCTCTTTTCCGGCACGCAGGGACGTCTAGGGTTCCTGCCTGAACAACACACAGATTTCATATTCTCGGTCTTGGGAGAAGAGTTGGGCTACGTTGGCAGCAGCATGGTTTTGATTTTCTACATGGTCTTGATTTGGCGCGCCTTTGCCATTGCCGCCGGCTCGCGCGACCGGTTTGGCATGTTGACTGCCGTCGGGATTGGAACCATGTTCGCGTTTTATGCTATTCTTAATTTAGCGATGGTGATGGGTTTTGCACCCGTAGCGGGTCTCCCTTTGCCATTTTTATCGTATGGAGGATCCTCTTTGGTCATCTCCTTGGCAGCCGTTGGGATCCTCTTATCTATTCATAGTCGCAGGTTTACTTATTGATGATTGAAACGCCGATTGCGCTTTTAGACCCAACGAAACAAGAATTCGATTTCGAATCCCTTTTGCCTTTCGTTTCCCGGCCCAGCCGTTACATCGGCGGGGAATGGAACTCTGTGCGGCGGGATAAGGCGTTCCGGGAGAACGCGGTTGGAGTCTGTCTCGCGTTTCCGGACTTGTATGAAACCGGGTTTGCCAACATGGGGATAGGGATTCTTTACCAGGTTGTGAACCAAAGATCAGACTCATTCGCCGAGCGCGTCTATGCGCCGGACCAGGATCTGGCGACCCTCCTGGAGAAAAAAGGATGGCCTTATTTTTCCTTGGAATCGAAGACGCCTTTATCCAAATTTGATATCCTTGGGTTCAGTCTGCCGTACGAACTCTGCTACACGAACGTTTTGGAGATGTTGCACCTCTCTCAAATTCCGCTCCGTTCTTCCCAAAGAGATCTTCGCCACCCATTGATCGTGGGCGGGGGCCCCTGCGCCGTCAATCCGGAACCCCTGGCGGATTTTTTTGATTGTTTCGTGATTGGGGATGGGGAAGAGATCATTCAGGAGATCATTGAGCGGGTAAAATGGTTTAAGGGTCGGGAAAGTCGCGGCACAAAATTGGAACTTCTGCGGTCTCTGGTCTCTATTCCCGGTCTCTATGTGCCCAGCTTGTACGAAGTCGTTTATCGTCCGGATCAGACGATTGAAAAAATTGTTCCCAAGATGGATGGGGTTGCAGAAAAGATTTCATATCGGCAATCGCAGTTGTCCGAATCCGTTTTTCCTTTGGCGCCTGTGGTTCCGTTTGTGCAGACGGTGCACGACCGCCTGAACGTGGAGATTCAACGGGGATGTCCCTGGCGGTGCCGTTTCTGTCAGGCGGGGTTCAGTTATCACACCTATCGTGAAAGGGGCGCCGATCAACTT
>JACPSV010000002.1 GCA_016193115.1 Elusimicrobiota bacterium | reverse complement strand
GCAGTAGTCCTGATTGAAGTTCCTGTTGAACGAAAACATCAAAGCGTACGCGAACTTAAACGCAATCAGGCAGCCCGCCGCCTCTTTCGCGGGATACAGAGAATCTTCCCGATTAGGATTGATAATCGCGCAGGCGTTGGGCAACCTGGGAGGCGGCAAATGATGGTCTGTGACGATGACGTCCAATCCCAGTGTCCGGGCAAATTCAATCTCTTCCACCGCGGAAGTGCCGCAGTCCACCGTGATCACGAGACGCACTCCGGACTGGAAACATTTTTCTAAGAGAGGACGGTGGAGTCCGTACCCTTCCCGGGACGGGACCAGCCAGTCTACCTGGGCGCCCAACGATTTCAATGTTCGCACTAATATCGAGAGAGCCTCAATCGCTTCTCTCACGCGCAAAACCGCTTTCTCCATGTCCGGCAGGAGAAAAGGGTTGTAGAAATGCGAATAGTCGGGATTCAGAAAGCTTTCCACCTCTTTGGCGGCCGTGAGGTTCCGGTTGACAAGCAACGTTGCCAAGATAGAAGAGATACCCATGGCGCGGGAAAGTTCTTCCACCTTCTTTGGATCCGGTTTCTTGTACACCCACTCTTTTTTCTGCATTAACGGATCACCTGGTGGATAAGAGGATGAGGTTTGGGACGGAGTTTACCCACCTTAACGCCCGCCAGAAAAACTTTTTCGGCTTCATCGAATCGCGCACCCGGAGAATAGAAGAATTGGGCGATCGGTTCGCCTCTCTCCACGCGGTCACCCAACTTCTTGGCAAGAAGAATGCCTGCCGAAGGGTCCAGAACGCTGTCCTGATTTTCCCTGCCTGCGCCTAAAAGCAGAGCCGCAACTCCTACCGAACGGGCATTGATGAAGGACACCGATCCTTTCCAAGGGGAGGTCACTTCCTTTACAATAGGCGCTCTGAAGAAAAACTTTTTTGGATCTTGAATCACTTCGGGATCGCCGCCTTGAGAGCGCACGATCTCTTCAAACTTTTTCAGTCCCGCTCCGCTTTTGCGCACCTCGGAAATCTTCGCGCGTCCTTCTTTTGAGTTCCTGACCTTCCCGCCAAAAAAGAGCATCCATCCTCCCAGAACGTCCGTAAGTTCAATAAAACTTTCCGTGCCCCGTTTTTCCTCCCCTCTTAAAATCTCAATCGCCTGCCACACTTCCAACCCGTTTCCGATAGCGTTCCCCAAAGGTTCTTCCATCCGCGTGACAAGAACCACCACCTTTTTCCGGCTCCGTTTACAAATGTCCGCCATGACCTGCGCCAGACGAACCGCATCCTTTTTTTCCCGCATGAAAGCGCCGCACCCCGTCTTCACATCCAAAACCAAAGCGTCGCACCCTTCCGCCAACTTTTTAGAAAGAATGCTGGCCGCGATCAAAGGGATAGAGTCCACCGTGGCGGTGACGTCGCGCAGCGCGTAGATTTTTTTGTCCGCGGGAGCGATCTCGCTCGTCTGCCCAATCATGGCCACTCCAATGCGCTCCATTTGCGAGAGAAACTCTGCCTGCGTCAAGTTTGTGCGAAACCCTGGGATTGACTCCAACTTGTCCAACGTGCCTCCCGTATGCGCCAGTCCGCGTCCCGAAATCATGGGCACCAGCACGCCGCAAGCCGCCACCAGAGGAGCCACCACCAAAGAGATCCCGTCTCCCACTCCGCCTGTAGAATGTTTGTCCACTTTGATCCCGGGGATTCCACTAAGATTGAGTTTCGTCCCGCTCTCGCACATGGCTTGAGTCAGAAGCGAAGTTTCTTTGCCGTTCAGACCGCGAATGAACGCCGCCATCAGAAAAGCGGACGCCTGGTAGTCCGGAATTTCCCCTTTTGTAAAAGAGTTTACAAAAAAGGCGATCTCTTCCTGGTTGAGTGGCTGCCCTTCCCTTTTCTTAAAGATGAGATCGTATATTCTCATTTTAGAATCGCGCTCAACAAAAGAGAAAGTTGCCGCCCTGATTGGATCCCTTTTTCCAGAACATCCCGGTGGCTGAGTTTTCCTTCAGAGATTCCACCCGCCAAGTTGGCGACGGAACAGATCCCCAAAACTTCCATTCCCATCTGACGCGCCACGATGGCTTCCGGCGCCAAAGACATCCCCGCAACGTCGCCGCCCAACTGCCTGAAAGCCCGCGTTTCTGCCGGCGTCTCGTAGGTGGGCCCGCTGACAGCGCAGTAAACCCCTTCCCTCACGGGGATTTTGAGATTTGTCCCCGCAGAAAGCGCGGAACGCCGCAACCGCGGCGAATAGCAATCCTGCAGATCGAGGAACCTCTCTCCATACAAAAGACTGTCCGGACCGCGCAAAGGGTTCTCTCCCATAAAGTTGATGTGGTCTTTGATCACGACAAGCTCGCCAACCCGAATTTTCGGATCCAACGCTCCTACGGAAGCCGTGAGAACGATTCTCTGAACCCCCAACCGAGCCATCGCGCGAACGGGAAACGTGACCTGATCTAAGGAATATCCTTCATAATAATGAGTTCTGCCGGCAAGAAAAATAAAATCTTTTCCCGCCAATTTCCCGCAAACCAGTTCTCCGCGATGACCTCGGACCGCGGGACCCTTAAATCCAGGTATGTCGCGATAGTCAATTTTAGAAGGGGACGACAAAATGTTAAGAACTTCCTGCAGTCCGGAACCTAAGACCACCGCTGTTTGAGGCGCAAAATTGGGTGGGAGACGTTTCCGTATCGTCTGAACCGCTCTTAAAAGCAGATACTTCGAGGACGTCAAGGTCGGCGCTTTACGCGAGATCAGAGGCAAAACTTTCACCCACGTTCAAGGGAGAAACTCCCAAAACTTCCGCGATCGTCTGGCCGCAATCGGCAAAACTTTTACGCACGCCTAAATTTTTTCCGCCGCGCAATCTTTTTCCGTAACACAAAATGGGAACGTACTCCCGCGTGTGGTCTGTGGACTGGTCGGTAGGATCGTTGCCATGATCGGCGGTGATGAGAAGAAGGTCGTCCGCCCGCATCGCGTTTAGGATTTCCGGCAGAAACGCGTCGAACTCTTCCATCGCCTGCATGAAACCGGCCGGATCCTGACGGTGATTGTAGAGCATGTCAAAATCCACCAAATTCGCAAACAGAAGCCCTTGCGTAAATTCGTGATCGTTCACGGCTTCCAAAGTTTTTAGCATCACGTCGCGGTTAGGGCCCGCGTCCAGGTGACGCGTCAATCCCACGCCCGCAAATATGTCCCAAATTTTCCCCACGCTGACCGTCGGCAACCCTGCTTTTTGAATCGTGTTTAGAAGCGTTTCGGAAAAAGGTTCCAAGGAAAAATCGTGGCGATGGTGCGTTCTCTGGAACGATCCGGGTTTTCCCACAAAAGGTCTGGCGATCACGCGTCCGACCGCGTGTTCTCCTTTGAGAATCAAGCGCGCCGCTTTGCACATTCCGTACAACTCTTCCAGCGGGATCACCTCTTCGTGCGCCGCTATCTGAAAAACGGAGTCCCCAGAAGTATAGACGATAGGGCGCCCCGTGCGGCAATGTTCTTCTCCTAACTCTTTTATGATTTCCGTGCCGGAAGCCGGTTTGTTTCCAATGACTTTTCGGCCGATTTTGGTTTCAAACTCGCGAATCAAGGACTGCGGAAAACCGTTTGGATAAGTCGGTAAAGGTTTGTCAGTGATGAGACCCATCATCTCCCAATGACCCGTGGTGGTATCTTTCCCCTTGGAAAGTTCGGCCATTTTTCCGAAGCAGCCCGCCAAATCGGGCGAAGTCATAGGAGAGTTCAGGTGGACGAGTTTCCCCAACCCCAGTTTCTGCAGGTTTGGAAGAGAGGTCTTTCCCCACTTTTGGGCGGCATGCTCTAAAGTGTTGGAACCCGCGTCGCCATACTCTTCGGCGTCAGGCAGGGCGCCCACCCCAACGGAGTCCATCACAACCAAAATTACTCGTCGGAAAGAGGCGTTTGCCATATCTGAAAAGTGTAGTATTTTAGACCACCATTGTCAAAATCCAGGTCAAATGATACAATAGCTTCTGTTAGACAATTAATCGCACGTCATTCCCGCGAAAGCGGGAATCCAGAACGGATTTTCCGCCGGCTAGATTCCCGCTTTCGCGGGAATGACGTTGGGTTGGGTGTTTTCAATAAACTCTAAAATATGATTAAAGGATTAAAAGCGGCGCAACCGGCGGCTCTGCAACTGGAAGTGGAAGAAGCGAAACGGCTCAAGGAAATCGCCAAAGAGTTGCGCGTTTGGATTGTTCGCATGCTCGCGGAAGCGGGATCGGGCCATCCGGGCGGATCGCTTTCCGCAATTGATATTCTGACCGTTCTCTACTTTCATACGATGCGCCACCGTCCCCAGGAACCGCAGTGGCCTCTGCGGGACAGGTTTATTCTTTCCAAAGGGCACGGCGTTCCCGCTCTCTACTCGGTTCTGGCGAAATCGGGATACTTCCCCATGGACGACCTACTAACACTCCGAAAAACGGCCAGCGCTTTGCAAGGGCACCCTTCTTTAGGCACGGTTCCGGGAATCGAGGCGTCCACAGGTTCTCTCGGACAAGGCCTTTCCATCGCTCAAGGGTTGGCGCTCGCGTCCAAAATGGACGGTACGCCGTACCGGGTCTTTTGCCTGATTGGGGACGGCGAGTCTCAGGAAGGACAAATTTGGGAGACGGCCATGTCCGCGCCCAAATTTAGTTTAGATAACCTGATCGTTTTTCTGGACTATAACAAAGGTCAGATTGACGGACACACCAAAGATATCATGGATCTGGAACCGGTGGTAGATAAATGGAACGCTTTTAACTGGCACGTTCAGGAGATTGACGGGCACGACATTTCCAAAATTATTGACTCTCTGGAAAAAACAAAATCCATTCTGCACAAACCTCATTTGATCGTCGCTCACACCGTCAAAGGTAAAGGCGTCTCTTTCATGGAAAATAACATTGATTGGCACGGCAAAGCGCCCACACAGGAAGAAGCCCGGAGAGCGATTGAAGAAATCCAGAGAATCGGGATTGAGTGATGCACCCTAAATCTACCCGCGTTTCTTTTGGTGAAACGATCGCCAAAATTGCCGAAACAAACCCGCAAGTGGTTGTTCTGGACGCTGATTTGGGAAAATCCACCATGACCGGCGAATTCGCGAAAAAGTTTCCCGACCGCTACTTTGAAATAGGCATCGCAGAACAAAACATGATCGGCACCGCGGCCGGACTGGCGATGGGAGGGAAGATTCCTTTCGCCACCTCTTTCGCTTGTTTTCTGGCCGGCCGGTTTGAGACGATCCGCATGTCCGTTTCGTACCCGCACACCAACGTGAAACTGGTAGGCACGCACGCGGGCGTGGCGATTGGTGAAGACGGTTACTCCCAAATGGGGTTAGAAGA
This sequence comes from Elusimicrobiota bacterium, assembly GCA_016193115.1. Lineage (GTDB taxonomy): Bacteria > Elusimicrobiota > Elusimicrobia > 2-02-FULL-39-32 > 2-02-FULL-39-32 > JACPSV01. The sequence goes on along the minus strand of JACPSV010000002.1, from coordinate 649 downwards.
CATTGCGGTTTTGCGGTCTCTGCCCAACCTCACGATTCTCCAGCCGGCTGACGATCTGGAAACGGCCGCCGCCACCGAGTGGGCGGTTCAACATTCCGGCGCGGTTTATTTGAGGTTGACTCGCCAAAAAGTGAATCCCATCCACACGGAGGGTTACCGATTTAGTCCCACTCAGGCCGACATCCTGCGCGATCCCAAAGAGTCCCGAATCGCCGTTTTGGCTACGGGCGGAGTCGTTTATAACTCTCTCAAAGCCTCGGAAGAGTTAGAGAAGGAAGGTATCCTCGTGACCGTAGCCAACATTCACACGATCAAACCTTTGGACGAAGAGAGCGTGCGCTCTTTGGCCAAGAAGCGTCACACTCTGGTCACGATCGAAGATCATAACGTGATTGGCGGTCTGGGCAGCGCCGTTAGCGAAGTGGTGGCAAGTTCCGGAATTTCTACGCGCGTGATACGTTTAGGAATGAAAGGGTTTGGCCAGTCCGGTTCTCCCGAAGAACTCTACGAAAAGTTCGGCCTCTCCGCCGGAAAAATCAAAGAATTCCTCCGCTCCCTCCCCCATTAGGGACAGCGCCCTATTTTCCTATAGGAAAATAGGGCGCTGTCCCTAATGGGGGAGGGAGCGGAGGAATTCTTTGATTTTTCC
>JACPSV010000197.1 GCA_016193115.1 Elusimicrobiota bacterium | reverse complement strand
TATACCCCTGAAACTTTACAGAAGGCCGTGGAACTTAAAACGGCGAAACTCTACAACCAGGAAAAACACGATGAGACGATCCGAAACTTGAGAGAACTGTATCTGGAAAAAGGGTACCTCCATTCCCTGATCGAACCGGAAGAAATCACCCACGAGGAAACAGGAAAGATTGATTTTCGTTTTTTGATTGACGAAGGGAACGTCATCTACATTGACCGCGTCTTCATTGAAGGGCTTGTAAAGACTAAAGAAAAAGTGATTCGGCGGGAGATTCTCCTCAAGCCCGGCGACCCGTTTTCTTCCTCCAAACTGAGACGCAGCCAGGAAAAGATTTTTAACTTGGGGTTCATTGACGACGTCAAACCGGATATCCAGCCTGCACGGGAACCGGACAAGGCAGACCTCGTGATGGAGATCGTGGAAGGTAAGCCCGGAAGCCTCTCCGCCGGCGCGGGATACTCTTCTACCGACGGGTTGGTGGGACAGCTCCAACTCTCTCACTCCAACCTCTTTGGGTTGGCGCAGCGTATGAGTCTCATGTGGGAGTTCGGCGCTAGAAAACAGAACTACGAAATCAATTGGACAGAACCGTGGTTCCTAAACAAGCCAGTCTCGTTCGGAATTGACGTCTATAACACCCAGCGGGAACGTCTTTTGGGATATACCGTAACAACGCAGGGAGGAGGCGTGCGCGTGGGTCCCAGGTTTTCGGACATCTATTCGCTTCTTTTTGCTTATTCCTTCAAACGTACCCGGATCACCAATGTCCCCGATTCTCTCAAGAACGAGGTCAAAGAGAGACTCGAGACAAATTCATCTTTGACCACGGAACTCAGCCGGGATACCCGCGACTTCTTTTTCGATCCTGCCCGCGGCAGCAGAAATTCCATCTCTTTCCAGTTGTCCGGCGGTCCCGTTTTACAGGGAGACACGCATCTGGTAAAATCTATTTTAAGTTCCAGCTGGTATTGGACCTTGTTTAGGTTGGGAAATTATCCTTTTGTATTCTCGATCAACGCTCGCGGAGGAGCCGCGCGGGAATATTCGCCTTCCGAGGATGTTCCTGAGACTGATCGTTTCTATGTGGGGGGCGCTGAATCCGTGAGAGGGTACCAGTCCCAAGGCGAGATTGGACCTCGGGGAGGAGGTCGCGTTTTCACACTTTTGAATGCGGAATACCGCATTCCTCTCTATGTGGAAAACAAAAGAAGAATCTTGCAAGTAGTTCTGTTTGCGGATTTGGGAGGAGCTTGGCGAAGCTCCCGTGATGTTCGTTTTTCCTTAGGGGATAGCAGTCAACTGAGCGAAAATGAACGATTTTTGAAATCATCTATCGGTTTTGGTTTGAGAATCACGACTCCTGTGTTTCCTATCCGATTGGACTGGGGATACGGGCTCAACCACCGCGCGGGCGAAGAAATCAGCCAAATTCATTTTACTTTAGGAAACCTATTTTGATGCGTAGGAAAAAAGAGTGGTTTCAATGTTTCGCGCTCTGCCTGATCCTGCAAGGAACAGTTCTGGCGATGGAAATACCTTTGGAAGGGGGAGGGAAGAAAACTAAAGTCGCTACCGTGGACATGCACAAAATTTTCGAAGCGTTTCCCGAAACCGAACGCGCGCGGATGGACTTAAATAAGATGATTGAGAAAAAAAAGAGGGCGATCACGGAAAAAAAAGAAGAGATCGCAAAATTGAAAGCGGAAATTGATCTGCTCAAAAAACCAACTCTCCAAACTTCCACGGCTACAGCATCTCTTCTCCCCGGAACGACCGCTTCCTTAACCGTACCCACTTCCACTTCTACGGCCCCGACAACCGTTCTCCTTTCTACAACGGGAACCCCGACTCTGTCTGTCGCCGTCGCAACAACGACCGCAGATTCCCAAATCAAAGACAAAGAATTGAAAGAGAAAGAAGCCTTGCTTTTAAGCAAAGAATCGGAACTGGGAGTTTTCGTCGGCATTTCTCAAGAGGAAATTGACAGTCTGGAACAAGGAAAAACGATGGGTCTCCTGGCCAGGATTTACCAAATTTTGGGAAAAATTGCGGCTGAGGAAGGATATTCTATCGTGATGAGTAAAGACGATATCCTTTACGGCGAAGGGACCATTGATTTAACCCAGACCGTCATCTCCAAACTGGAACTGGAATACCCTAAACGCAAATGAAATTGAGCGCGCATGAAATTGCCAATCTGGTGCAGGGAGAATGGGTCGGCGACTCACAAAAGGTCGTCACCGGTGTGGCTCCATTTGAACAAGCGACCTCTTCAGATATCGCTTTTGTAGCGCAGTCCAAATATGTTCAGGAGATACCTTCCTCTTCGGCAGGGATTCTTCTCCTGCAAAAAGGGGTCGCTGTCTCCGGACGCACGGCCGTTCTGGTGGAAAACCCGCAATTTGCTTTTTTGAAGATTCTTCAGATCTGCGCCCAAGAAAAAAAGCAGGTAAAAATCGGAGTTCATGCCACAGCCGTCGTCTCTTCGGACGTTCAGATCGGGAAAAATGTTTCTATCGGCGCTTACACCGTCATCGAAAGCGGAACCACGATTGGAGATGGAACCGTGATTGGGCCTCTCTGCTCTATCGGCAAAGACGTCACCCTAGGTTCCGCATGCCAATTGTACGCGCATGTGACGATTCGGGAAGAAGTTGTTCTGCAAGATAGGGTGATCCTGCACGCGGGCTGCGTGATCGGAGCAGACGGGTTTGGATACCTGACCGTCAATCAAACGCACCACAAAATCCCGCAGGTCGGAACGGTTCTGATCGAAGACGATGTGGAGATTGGCGCCAACGTCACCGTGGATCGCGCCACGATGGGGAAAACGGTGATTGGTCGCGGGAGCAAAATTGACAACCTCGTTCAAATAGCCCATAATGTTCAAGTTGGGGCGGGTTGCATTATCGCCGCGCAAACGGGGGTCGCCGGCTCTTCTAAATTGGGTGTGGGCGTTACTTTGGCGGGTCAAGTGGGGATTGGCGACCATGTGATCGTGGGAGATAAAACCATTGTCGCGGCGGGGTCCGGCGTCGTGGACGATCTGCCCGCAGGTTCAGTCATGTTTGGGTACCTGGCCCGTCCGATCCAGAAAGAAAAAAAGATCCAGGTTCTCTTGGGTAAACTTCCCGCTCTTTTCTCAGAATTCAGAAAGGTCAAAAAGAAACTGCAAATTGATGAATCCGAACCAAAAGACGATTAAAAAAGAAGCGGTCTACAGAGGGGTTGGCCTGCATACGGGAAATATCTCTTCCGTGCGGTTCCTTCCCGCGCCGCCGAACGCAGGCGTCAGCTTCGTCCGCGCCGATTTGCCGGGCGCTCCAAAAATACCCGCCACCACGGACTATGTCACCGGCGTCATTCGCGGGACGACGATCGGAATCGGGGAAGCTAAAGTTCATACGGTGGAACACATCTGTTCCGCGCTTTTGGGACTCGGGATTGATAATCTCATCGTGGAAGTGGACGGCAATGAACCGCCCATAGCGGACGGTTCCGCTAAACCTTTTGTGGAATCGCTCTTAAAAAGCGGACTGGAGGAGCAGGACGTCCCCAAAAATGTTTTGAGCTTGAACGAAACCGTCAACTACCACTCGAACGAAACTCAAATTCAGATGGAACCGTCTTCTCAGCTGACCCTTTGTTGCCGAATCCTCTATAACCATCCTCTGATCGGAAAACAAGAAGCCCAATTTACGATTGATCCCGAAACCTATATTCGCGAGATTGCGCCCGCGAGAACCTTTTGTTTTGATTACGAAGTGGAAGCTCTCAAACGGAAAGGGTTGGCTCGGGGCGGCAGTTTGGATAACGCCGTGGTTGTGGGAATGGACCGCATCTACAACAAGGAAAAAAGTTTACGATACCCGAACGAGTTTGTCCGCCACAAGATCCTCGATTTTTTGGGCGACCTTTTCCTTCTTGGGAATAGGATCGTGGGGAAAATCGACGCGACACGGGTCGGGCACGGCCACAACATTAACTTTGTCAAAGAAATTGAAAAAGCGAGGGAACTGACGCATGGATAATTTAGTCGTTCGCACAATGGACATATCCGAAATCCAAAAAGCCATCCCGCACCGGTACCCTTTTCTTCTGATAGACAAGGTGCAGGTGATAGAAGAACTGAAACGGGCTGTAGGAATCAAATGCGTTTCCATGAACGAATGGTATTTTCAAGGTCATTTTCCCGGCCGGCCCGTGATGCCGGGCGTTCTTATCATAGAATCTTTAGCCCAAACCGCCTGCGCCCTTTTTTTGGGAAGGCCCGAATACGCGAACAAGATTGCCTTTTTCATGGGAATCCAAGAAGCCAAGTTTAGAAGACCGGTTGTTCCGGGAGATATTCTGGAACTTCATATTGAAGTATTAAAAGCCGGAGGTAGAGCCGGCAAAGTAAAGGCAGAAGCTAAAGTCGGTGAAGATACAGCCGCAGAAACGGAATTTACATTTGCGTTAGTTGACAAATAAACGATGCAGTCATTCTCTATACAAGAACCGGACAAACCGGAATCCTCAAAAATAAGGATCCATCCCACGGCCGTGGTTCATCCTACTGCCCGGTTGGATGAAACTGCGGAGATTGGCCCTTATGCCGTGATCGGTGAAGGGGTTCAGGTAGGTCCGCAAACGCGGATTGGGCCGCACGCCGTGATCGAATGGGCGGAGATTGGTTCTGCCTGCCAGATCTATGCGCACGCTTTTGTGGGCACAGCGCCGCAAGATTTGAAGTATCGCGGCGAGAAAACAAAAATTGTGGTTGGAGACGGAACCATCATTCGCGAATGCGCGACCGTCAACCGGGGCACAGCGCGCACCGGAGTCACTTTAATCGGGAAAAAATGCCTGCTCATGGCTTACGCACACGTGGCTCATGACTGCGTGATCGGAGATGAGGTCATCCTGGCCAACAGCGTCGCCATCGCCGGACATGTGCGGGTTGGGAACGGAACCGTGATCGGCGGGTTGGCGGGCGTCCACCAATTTGTTCAAATCGGAAGGTTGGCCATGATCGGAGCGGGATCCATGGTGCCTCTGGACGTGCCTCCATTTTGTACGGTCTGGGGAGACCGCGCCCGCGTGGTCGGTCTCAACATGGAAGGCATGAAACGGCGCCATTTTTCTCAAGGGACCACCGACTCTCTAAAAAAAATATATCGCAAAATTTTCTTTTCCAAACGAACCCTCAAACAAACCCTGCAACAAATCGCGTCAGAAAAAGGGAATAGCGAAGAGGTGAACGAGTTTCTTTCCTTCATTTCAAACTCGGAACGCGGAATCTGTCGTCCCCGCCTCAAAGCGGAAAGCAGCGCCTCGCAAACCTGGTAGTGTCCTCTTCCCTTTCCACCCCTCTCGGACTGATCGCAGGTAAAGGCAAGTTTCCTCTTCTTCTGGCTCAGGAAGCGAAGAAGAACGGGCGAGATCTGGTTGTGATCGCCCTGAAAGAAGAGATGGACGAGGATCTTGACCCGTACGCGCGGTCGGTACACGTCGTATCGGTAGCGAAACTGGATTCCATTGTTCAGACGCTCAAAAAAGAAGGCGTACGGGAAACGGTCATGGCCGGACGCGTTCAGCACACTAAACTTTTTTCCGATCTGATCCCGGACTTCAGGACCGCGCAGCTCATTCTAAAAATCAAAGATCGGCGGGCAGACACCATTCTCTCCGCCGTGGCGGAGGAACTAAAAAAAGATGGGATCACTCTTCTACCTTCCACCACCTACCTGTCTCACCTCCTTCCCGAACCCGGCCTCCTCAACCAAAGGAAACTGAACGAGTCGGAAGAAAAGAGCGTGGAGTTCGGGATTCGGATGGCTCAAGGGATTGCCGCGCTGGATATCGGACAAACCGTGGTCGTGAAGCGAAGGACGATTCTGGCGGTGGAAGCTTTGGAAGGAACCGACGCTTGTATCCGCCGGGCCGCGCAATTGGGCGGGGAAAATATCGTCGTGGTGAAAACCGCAAAACCGAACCAGGACATCCGTTTTGATATGCCGGTGATCGGCATGGACACGATTCGTATTCTGGCAGAAACGAAAGCGACGGTTCTGGCGGTGGAAGCGCGCAAAACGTTGATTTTAGAAAAAGAAAAGTGCATCCAAGAAGCAGACAAGTTTGGAATTTCTATTTTCGCATGGGAGAAACTGCCATGATTCCGATCGCCGTGGTCGGAGTCGGGCACTTGGGACAACATCACGCGCGGCTCCTCTCCCAAATTCGATCCTCTCTGGCCGGAATCGTGGACGTGGACGAAAAAAGGGCGGAAAAGATCGCCGCTGCCTGCAAAACGAAAACGTACCCCACGCTTGCGCCGCTCTTGGGGCACGTTCGGGGAGTTATCGTCGCCGTTCCCACGCCTCTGCACTATGCGATCGGAAAATATTGTTTAGAAAACGGGTTGCATTGCCTGATTGAAAAGCCCTTGTGCCAGACTGTAGAAGAAGCGGAAGAGTTGATCCGCATTGCCAGAGAAAAAAACCTCATTCTGCAAGTGGGACACGTGGAACGGTTTAATCCGGCCGTTCTAGCCGCGCAAAAATATATTCAAAACCCAAAATTCATCGAAGTGAACCGTCTGGGACCCTACGATCCGCGGGTCTCTCATATCGGGGTGGTTTTAGATTTGATGATTCACGATCTTGATATTGTCCTTTCTCTCGTTCAGTCGGAAGTCGCCAGCGTGGAAGCGTTCGGCGCCAAAGTGATCAGCGAGCATGAAGATATCGTCAAATGCCGTTTGCGGTTTCAAAACAATCTGATTGTGGATCTCTCCGCGTCCCGTGTTTCTTTGGAACAGTACCGCAAAATCCGGATATTCCAGCCGGACGCGTATATCTCCATTGATTATGCCCGCAAAGATTTAAAGATCTACCGCAGAAAAAAACCTGTCGTGAAAAGTTTCACGGACATCGAGATCTTAAAACCCAGCCTCAAAGATGAAGAGCCGCTCAAACTGGAGCTGGAACATTTCCTGGACTGTATCCGCGAAGGAAAAAAACCGATGGTGACGGGCGAGCACGGAAAAGACGCCTTGGAGCTCGGACTGGAAATTCTGGAACAACTCCACCTGCACCAATAATGTCAAAAATTTTGATCTCCGCCGGAGACTATTCCGCGGACATGCACGGCCAATCGCTCGTCCAAGAGATGCGGAAGAGCGACCCGCATCTTTCCGTCGTCTCTCTGGGCGGCGTCAAGTTGCAGAGCGCTTCGGATCAGTTTCTTCAGGACATGGTGGAATTGGACGTCTCCGGGTTTTCCCAACCGTTCAAACAGTTCTTTCGTCTTAAACATATCCTGCAAAAACTGGTTTTCCCGATTTTGGACGAACGACGGGTCGCTGCGGTTGTCCTGATTGATTACTATGGTTTCAATATCCACGTGGCGGAACGGGCCGCAAAAAATAAAATTCCCGTTTTCTATTTTGTCAGCCCTCAAGTCTGGGCCAGCCGTAAAGGGCGCATCCAAAAACTTAAAAAATACGTGACGCGCATGCTGGTGATATTCCCTTTTGAGGAAGAACTTTACAAGCGCAGCGGTGTTCCTGTCACGTTTGTGGGTCACCCGCTTTTGAGCGTCGTCCAACAGTTCCCGATTCGCTCGCTCCGTCCCGTCAACGGACGGATTTTTTTGGGTCTTCTTCCCGGATCCAGGGAACGGGAACTCATTCGTCATATCCCTCTCCTGATCCAATCGTTTCAAAAATTAAAACTGAAGTTTCCCGGCGTCCAAGTCACCCTGTTTGCGGCGGACTCTATTCGAGATGAAACCTACCGTTCTCTCGCGCGCCCTTACTGTCCGAACCTGGAAAAGGAAATAAAAATTGTGCGGGAAACAAACTTGAAGTCGCGTTCCGAACTGACCCTGGCGTTGACGGCTTCCGGCACGGCCACTCTGGAAAACGCTCTCTTGGGAGTCCCAACCATCGTGGTGTACCAAACATCCTGGCTGACCTATTGGATCGCGAAAATGGTGATCCGGGTTCCCTACATCTCCATGCCCAACATCCTGATCGGAAAAGAGATCGTGCCGGAACTCATCCAAAATCAGGCCACCCCGGATTCTGTGGCGCAGACAGCCGCAACGCTATTGTCCAATCCCGATTCTCTTGAAAGAATGCAAAGCGAACTGGTACAATTAAGGCGGAAACTGGGTCCTTCAGATGCTTATTCGCGCGCAGCCGCAATCATCCATAACCATCTCAAAAATAATTAGAGTTATACAATGACGCTCTACAAAAGATTTTTTTTCTACTTAAAACCGTACATGCCCCGGATGATTCAGGGCAGTGTTTGCATGGCTTGCGTCGCTTTGCTCACGACCGCCACGGTCTGGTTGATCCGCACGGTCGTGGACGAAGTTTTGATCGCCAAAGATTTGCATAAACTCTTTCTGATTGCGGGCGTCATTCCCTTGATTTATCTTCTGAAAGGAATTTTTTCTTACCTGCAAAACTATCTCCTAAACTATATCAGCCAATCGATTGTCCGCGACATGCGTTTTGAACTGTACCAGCATCTGCAGAATTTGTCTCTGGAATTCTACCACAAAAACTCAACCGGACGATTGATGAGCCGGCTCACCAACGATACCACCCAGCTCCAACAGTCTATCGGCTACGTGCCCGTGCAAATTATTCGCGATGGTTTGACATTACTTTTCCTGCTGGCGACCGTCTTTTACCTGAACTGGCGGTTCGCTCTGATCACCCTGCTCCTCTTTCCTCTTTCCGCGATCCCTGTGGCTTTGTTGGGCACAAAAATGCGCCGCACAGGACGTCAAATTCAAAGTCTGATGGCAGATCTTTTCATGCGTATCCAGGAAGGAATCACCGGAAACGTGATCACCAAAATTTTTTGTCAGGAAGAAAAAGAAATTGAGAGATTTCAGAAAGAAAATATGAACTATTATGGAACCCTGATGCGCTGGGTGCGAGCGGACGTTTTGGGCGCGCCCGTGATGGAATTTTTGGGATCGGTGGCGGCGGTCTTTCTTCTCTGGTACGGCGGCAAAGAGGTGATTGCGGGCGCTTGGAGTACGGGCAGTTTTTTCTCCTTTTTGGGAGCGTCCATATCCGCCTATAAACCCGTCAAAGAGTTTACCGGCGTAAACGCCCGTATCCAGCAAGGGCTTTCCTGTTTAGAAAGAGTTTTTGAGCTTCTGGACGAGAAACCAACCGTTACGGAGAAAAAGGGAGCGCGCGATCTGCCTCCTTTCAGCAAGGATATCCAATACAAAAACTTGGGATTCTTCTATGAACCGGCCCAACCGGTGCTGAAAGGAATTCATTTCAACGTGCGCGCCGGCGAAATCGTGGCGATTGTTGGGCCATCCGGTTCCGGCAAGACGACCCTGACCCAACTTCTGCCGCGCCTGTTTGATCCCCAAGAAGGCTCTATCCTGATTGATGGACAGGACGTACGAGATATTTCACTCAAATCCTTAAGAAGCCAAATCGGGGTGGTCACTCAGGAAACGATCCTTTTCAATGAGACGGTACGATACAATTTGACCTACGGAAAGGTCGTTGCCCAAGGGTCCCCTCCCATCTCTCAATCGGAAATCGAAGCAGCGGCCAAGATCGCCAATGCGCATTCGTTCATTTTAGAATTGCCCAACGGTTACGATACCGTGGTGGGAGAAAAGGGGGTTCGCCTTTCCGGAGGTCAAAGACAGAGATTGGCGATTGCGCGCGCCGTTCTTAAAAATCCGCCTATCCTGATTTTAGATGAGGCCACTTCCTCTCTGGACAGCGAATCGGAAAGGTTGGTTCAGGAAGCTTTAGAAAGGTTGATGCAGAGCCGAACCGTCTTGGTCGTGGCTCACCGACTGTCCACAATCCGTAAAGCCGACCGTATTCTGGTCCTGGAAAACGGCCGCATCATTGAAGAAGGACAGCACGATTCCCTGCTGGAGAAGTCAGGCCTCTACAAAAAACTCTATGAAACTCAGGTTACATTATAATGAGAACTATTGCGCTCTGGTCTCTGGCGGCTTTTGGATTTACTTTGGCAGGATCCTTCCTGCTACTGCTTAGACAGGATTGGACTAAGAGCCAACTCTGGCGAATCCTGGCGTTCGCTTCCGGTGTTCTCTTGGGTGTTTCTTTCCTGAGAATTTTGCCGGAAGCCAGCCAGATTTCTCCTCATCTGGCCGGCATGGGAGTCTTGACCGCTTTCCTACTGATATTTGCTCTGGAAGGGTTTACGATGATGCATAGCTGTATGGAGTACGCTCAAGACTGCGAGGTCCACATGGTTGGCTGGATTGCGTTCGGTTCTCTGGCTCTGCACGCACTGTTGGATGGGGTGGCGATCACGATCGCTTTCCAAAAAAACGGAGTCATGGGCAACGCCGTATCCTCCGCTATCCTGATCCATAAGTTGACGGACGGATTGACTCTCAGCGGACTGCTATTGGGCGCGCGCTATTCCAAAGAAAAATGTTTAAAAACAGTTTTACTGTTGGCATTGGCAACGCCAATCGGAGCTTTCCTGGCGTTTCCGCTTTCCAGCATTTTTTCCAACTCTTCCTTAGGGTGGTGGCTGGGATTTATCGCCGGAACATTTTTCTATGTGGGCGCCGCGGACATTCTGCCCAGACTGCACAAAGTGAAAGATATTTATTGTTTGGGTTCTTTTGCTTTAGGGCTCCTGGCCGGAGGGTTTCATTTAAAATGAAAATTCTCTTGAACGGCAAAGAAACTACTCTCCCTAATTCCCTGACACTAAAACTGCTTCTGGAACAACTCCAGATCCAAAGCGGGCTGGTCGCATGCGAACATAACCTTAAAATCGTGCGCCGGCAGGATTATGAACACACCACGATTGAGGAGGGAGACCAAATAGAAATTTTGCAGATGATTGGTGGAGGATGAAAGACAAACCCTTTATTATCGGCGGCAAAGAATACGCTTCCCGTCTGATCGTGGGGTCGGGCAAGTACCCTTCCTTACCGGTCATGAAAGATGCGTTGACGTCTTCCGGATCCAGAATGGTGACGGTCGCGCTCCGGCGCGTGGATCTAAAAGACCGGTCGCCTCAATCCTTTTATGAAGCGATCCCCAAGGGGATGACGATCCTGCCGAACACAGCCGCCTGCTATACCGTGGAGGACGCTCTGAAGACGGCGCGGATCGCCCGCGAAATCGTAGCGAACGATCCGCCTCTGATCAAACTAGAAATTCTGGGCGACCCAAAAACTCTCCTACCGGACACTATCGGACTTCTGGAAGCGACCAAGATCTTGGTGAAAGAAGGATTTGTGGTCTTGCCATACACCAACGACGATCCCATCATCGCCAAGAAGCTGGAGGATCTGGGCGCCGCGGCGGTGATGCCTCTGGCCTCTCCCATCGGCAGCGGGATGGGACTTTTGAACCCTTATAACATCCAACTCATTTTGGAAACGGTTACTTCAGTTCCTGTGATTGTGGACGCGGGAGTGGGAACCGCTTCCGACGCTTCCCTGGTCATGGAGCTGGGCGCAGACGGGATTCTGATGAACACAGCCATCGCCGAATCCAAAAATCCCGCGCAGATGGCGCAAGCCATGAAACTGGCCGTGGAATCGGGACGGCTCGCTTACCTGGCCGGACGAATGCCCAAACGCAGGATCGCTTCGCCTTCCAGTCCGCCTCAATAAACAATTCTTGTGGACTCTCTGGAAACCCAATTTGAGGCGATCCTAAAAAACGTTCAGTCCTACCTTCCTGACCCAGATCTTTCCATACTCAAAAAAGCTTACGATTTCTCTCTCAGAGCGCACCGGGAACAGTTGAGAGCGGGCGGAGACCCTTTCATTATCCACCCTTTGGCTGTAGCCAAAATCCTGAGCGATCTCCAACTGGACGTTCCCACCCTAGCCGCGGGGTTGCTGCACGACGTCTTGGAAGATACCAACACGAGCCGAGAAACCCTATGTTCGGAGTTTGGCGCGGAAATTGCCTCTTTGGTGGAAGGAGTTACCAAGATTGATTCTTTGGAACAGGTCGCCTGGGATCCGGAAAATCTTTCTTTTCTTTCTTCCAGCCCGGAAATTCTGAAACAGGCGGAATACTGGCGAAAGATGCTGCTTGCGACCGCGCAAGACATCCGCGTGATTCTGCTGAAACTCGCAGACCGCAAACACAACATGCAGACTTTGGAGTTTCTCACTCCGGAAAAAAGAAAGAAGATTGCGGAGGAAACCCTGACTCTTTACGCTCCCTTAGCGAACCGGCTGGGAATGTTTAAGTTAAAGTCCAGCTTGGAAGACTTATCCCTCAAATACCTCGATGAGCAAGTTTACGCCGCATTGGAGAAAAAGATTGACGAAAGAGAAGTGCTTCGGGAAGGGTTTATCCGGGAATGCGTGGAAAAAATCCAGGCGGCGTTGGCGGACCAGCCGATCCCTTACAAGATCTCAGCCCGTCCCAAAAATCTTTATTCCGTGTACCGCAAGATGCTTCGCCAGGGGAAACCGTTTGAAGAGATCCAGGACATCATCGGTATCCGCCTGATCACGGACACGATCGAACATTGTTATGCCCTTCTGGGCGCCGTCCAAACATCTTTCACGCCGGTGCCGGACTCTTTTACGGATTACATTGCCACGCCCAAAAACAATCTCTATCAGTCTCTCCATATCACAATCCAAATCTCCAGACAGGAGATCGTTGAAGTTCAAATTCGAACCGAGGAGATGAACCAGATCTGCGAATATGGCGTCGCCGCGCACTGGCGTTACAAAGAAGGGGGGAAATCGCCCGCCAAAAAACAGCAGGACAGCCTGGAAGATAAATTGGACTGGATCAAACAGATTTTGGAGTGGCAGCAGGACACGAAAAATCCAAAAGAGTTTTTAGAGTGGCTGAAACTGGAACTGGAATTCGATCAAGTGTTTGTGTTCACTCCTAAAGGGGAAGTGAAAAAATTGCCGGCCGGCGCCACCCCGATAGACTTTGCCTACGCGGTTCACACGGATTTGGGACACCAGTGCATTGGCTCTAAAGTGAACGGCAAGATGGTGCGTTTGGACCATCCCTTAAAGTCCGGCGACATGTGCCAGATCCTGACCAAAAAAGGTCAGAAACCGCATAAAGACTGGCTGGAAATAGTAAAAACTCCCAGAGCCAGATCCAAAATTAGAAAATTTTTAAGAGAGAACGAAGAGAAGGGAACGAGGTACAGAAGCTAGGCTGCTTTTTGAATCTTGCCGGACTTGATACATTGGGTGCAGACATAAGCGCGTCTCACACTGCCGTCCCAATTCACGCGGATCTTTTGCAAATTAGGACGGAACCAGCGGTTGGAAGCTTTGTGAGCATGGCTCACGGTTTTCCCCGAGGAAGGTCTCTTTTCACAAACGACGCATCGAAACGCCATGCCAGAATTATATGAAGTCCCTCGGATAAAGTCAAACCAAGGAAGATTGGATATTTCCACTTCGGTCCAGTATTTGAAAGGCGTTGGACCCAAGATGGCGGCTCATCTTGCGAAACTGGGTCTCATGACTGTGGAAGATTTGTTGCGCCACTATCCCAGGGAATGGGAAGACCGCAGGCAAACTCTTTCCTTAAAGGAGATTCAGCCGGATCGGGAGATGACTCTGCGCGGCGAAATTCTCTCCTCCAGTTTTGTCGAGACTTCCCGCGGATTTGCGATTGCGACGGCCTCCATTCAAGACCCTACCGGCCAACTCCAATGCAAATGGATGCGCCGGAAATCGTTCCAGTACGACGTTTTGCAGACTCTCAAAAAAGATATTCAGCCGGGAAAAACAATTCTGGTTCACGGCAAAATTGCGCGCGATTTTGTCCCCACCATGATCGTTGAAGAATACGAAGTCTTGAACGGAACACAGGCAGACTCCATTCATGTCAACCGTATTGTGCCGCTCTACCCTGTTACGGAAGGAATTTCGGTTAAATTTTTGCGAAACCTGATCCATACCGCCCTGAGTTCCGCTTCGATCCCGGAACTCCTGCCGGAAAAGGTTCAAAGCGCCCATTCTCTAATGCGCCTGGAGCAAGCCCTGCAAGAATACCATTTTCCCACCCGGTTCCAGGAAAAAGTAAAAGAAGCTCTGGCGTTCCAGGAACTTTTTTGTTTTCAGACGGTTCTCGCCCTAGTAAGAAAAAAGAAAGAATCGCCCAAGACTTACCGCAACCAAATCCACAAAAAGTTTCTCACTCCCTTTAAAGAAAAATGCGGTTTTGAGTTTACTCTATCCCAAAAAAAAGTGATCCGGGAAATCTTTGAAGATATGACTTCGGAATTTCCCATGAACCGCCTTTTGCAGGGAGACGTCGGCAGCGGGAAAACAATTGTGGCGCTTTGCGCCATGCTTTTGGCCTGCGAAAATGATCTGCAATCAGTGTTGAT
>JACPSV010000196.1 GCA_016193115.1 Elusimicrobiota bacterium | reverse complement strand
TCCCTCTCCTCTTTAGAGGAGAGGGTTGGGGTGAGGAGTCTGAGTCGGAGAATCAATGGACCCGCTGAATTTGAGCGCCTACGTTTCTCAGTTTTTCTTCCAGATTCTCGTAGCCGCGGTCTAAATGGTAGATTCGATGAATCCGTGTCTTTCCTTTCGCCACAAGTCCCGCAATCACCATGGCTGCGCCGGCGCGCAGGTCCGAGACCATCACGTCCGCTCCGGAAAGCTGTTTCACGCCGGTCACGAAGGCGCGGTTCCCGTCCACCTCAATGCGGGCTCCCATCCGGCAAAGTTCGGCTGCGTGCAAAAACCGGTTTTCGAATATCGCTTCCTGGATCACACTTTTTCCGGAAACCAAAGTCATCAAGGTCATCCACTGGGCTTGAACATCGGTGGGAAATTTTGGGTAAGGACCCGTGACGATGTTGAGAGGTTTAAGAGGTTTGAAGTAACGGCAGATCAGGCTGGCGTTTCGCGCATCGGCCAGAATCTCCATCCCAATCTTTTCTAAGGACTGTATCAAGATTTGATTGTGGCTGGCATGGACCGCCTGAATCAAAAGTTCCCCTTGGGTGGCCGCGGCGGCTAGAAGGTAAGTGGCTGTTTCAATCCTATCCGGAATGACGCGGTGCCTGGCGCCGCGCAAACTTTTCTTTCCGAGAATGTGAATCGTTTTGGATCCTGCTCCTTCAATCTCCGCTCCCATCTTATTCAAAAAATTGGCGCAGTCCACGATTTCCGGCTCTCGGGCCGCGTTGTGGATCACTGTCCGGCCTTGGGCCAGAGCGCTCGCCATGAGCAGGTTTTCCGTGGCGCCCACGCTTGGGAACGCAAAATCAATTCTCTTCCCGAGCAACTTCCTGGCTTTGAGAGTGACGATTCCCTGGGAAAGTTGTGTCTCCGCGCCCAGCCGTTCAAATCCGGAAAGATGGATATCAATGGGACGGACGCCGATGGCGCATCCTCCGGGCAGGGACGCGGAGGCGTGTCCGAGTCGCGCCAGTAAGGGTCCTAAGACGAGCGCGGAGGCTCGCATGCGGCGCACCAAATCGTAAGGCGCTTCCGTGGAGAGGGAAGTACCGGACTGGATCGTGACGGTATGATCTTTACGATTCACTTTTTTCCCCAGAAAAGATAGGAGCGAGCAGGCCGTGTCAATATCCACGAGGTCCGGAACATTTTCTAATACGCACTCCTCTTCCGTGAGGAGAGTGGCAAAAAGGCAAGGGAGCGCGGAGTTCTTTGAACCAGAAACCTCCACCACTCCTTTCAAAGGGGTTCCGCCCTCAATCAATATTTTGTCCATAAATTCCTTTAATAACGCGATCATGACCTGACAAATCTTTCAGTGTTTCGCATTGTGTGTATCCGGATTTTTGCATCAAATTCAAAACTGTTTCGGACTGGTTGTGTCCGATTTCCAGGATAAAATTCCCGCCGGACTTCAGATATTTTTGAGACTGTTGAATCAAGGGGCGAATGATTTGGTAGCCATCTTTTCCGCCGTCCAAAGCAATTCGGGGTTCCCGCTGGATCTCCCTTTGCAGTTGGGATATTTCGTCTGTTGGGATATAGGGTGGATTGGAGAGTATAAAATCGTATCGGGATGCGGCCGAGACATTCGAGAAGAGATTGCTTTCCAGAAACGTAATTTTTTGACGAACGCCATGCAGGTGGGCGTTCTCCTGGGCCATGCGCAATGCTTTCTCGGAGACGTCGGTTGCGGTTACTCTGCAGTCCGTAAATTTCTTGGCGATCAGGATAGAAATAATTCCCGATCCGGTCCCAATTTCCAGAGTGTTGGGCGTAGAGATTTGAGAGATCAGAATTGTCGCTTCCTCAACCAGAATTTCGGTTTCCTGCCGCGGAATCAGGACGTCTGGGCTGATATGGAAAGTGTGTCCCATGAATTCTTGTTCGCCTAAAATATAGGGGAGCGGAATCCCATTCAATCGTCTTTGTAGAATTTCTTCATAGGTCTGAATCAGGGTTTCCGGAGCAGATGAAGACAAGTGAAAATAGAGATCCTGTGGTTTGGGAGTTCTGTCTTTCCCAAGGCTGGACCAGAGAAGCCATAACGCCTCCATCTGGGGGTTGTAGATAGGCAGCGCCCCCAATTTTTCTTCTCCAACCTGAAGGAGTCCTCTTAAAACCATTAAATTGATTTCTCTTCCAATCTTTTTCTTTCTGCCATTTCCAGAGCTTCTACAATCGGCTCTAATTTGCCCTCTAGGACCTCGTGGATGTTATGGACAGAAAATCCAATGCGGTGGTCCGTGATACGGTCTTGAGGGAAATTGTAGGTTCGTATTTTTTCCGAACGTTCACCGGTTCCCACCTGCGCTTTGCGTTCCTGGGCCAGCTTTTTAGCCTGCCTTTCTTGCAGGATTTGATAAATCCGCGCGCGCAAAAGTTTCATCGCTTTTTCCCGGTTCTTCTGCTGGCTTCTTTCGTCCTGACATTGTACAACGACGCCGGTAGGAATGTGTGTGATCCGCACGGCGGAATCTGTTTTCTGCAGGTGTTGGCCTCCATGTCCGGAAGCCCGGTAGGTATCCACTCTAAGATCCTGCGGTTGAACCTGAACCTCCACCTCTTCCGCTTCCGGCATGACAGCGACGGTGATCGTGGAGGTATGGATTCGTCCGCTGCTTTCCGTGGTTGGAACCCGCTGCACGCGGTGCACTCCCATCTCATATTTGAACAGACCAAAAGCTCCGGACTCCCCTCTTTGAGACCCCTTCTTTTCCACGGAAAATATCGCCTCTTTGAATCCACCCTTGTCCGAAAGACTGACCGAGATCGGTTCCAGGACAAAACCGTTTGATTCGGCGTACTTCCCGTACATGCGGGCCAATTCTTGAGCGAAAAGGGAAGCCTCATCGCCGCCCGTGCCGGCCCTCAACTCCAGAATGACGTCTTTGGAATCGTTGGGGTCGCGCGGAATCAGAAGTTTTATAAGTTCCTCTTGCAGGCGCGCTTCTTTTGTTTGTAGGTCTTCTTTTTCTTTGCGCGCCATGTCCGCCAGCTCAACGTCCGCGGCGCGGGTCATCTCTTCCAAATGTTTCATTTCTGCGCAAACCTTCTCCCACTCTCTATATTTTTCTATCTTATGCAAGATAACATTATGCTCCTTAGAGGTTTGGGCAAAGGAGGGGTCCTGATGGAACCCATATTGGCTGAGTATCCGTTCCAATTCTTCATGGCGGTGCAATATTGCTTGAATAAGAATTTCGATTCTGTTCATGGTTTGCTCTCAAAAAAAAAGCGACGGAAAAATAAATTCCCTGTCGCTTTTTACAACTATTCGTAAGCTACTTCGATTTTTTGGAAGCCGGTTTATTCTCCGTTTTTGCGGTCTTGGCCACCCGCGCGCCTGACGACAAAACGTTTTTGGCCGATGACAGAACTTTTGCGGGTTTCGTCTTGGCGGCGACGTGGACTGTTTTTCCGCCGGTTTTCTGGAACCGTTTGGTGAAACGTTCTACGCGTCCCGCGGAGTCAACCAGCCTTTGTTTGCCCGTAAAGAAGGGATGGCACTGGGAACAAATCTCGAGATGGTACTCGGGCCGAACGCTGCGGGTTTGAAAGCTGTGTCCGCAGGCGCATTTCACCGTGGCTGTCATGTATTGGGGGTGTATTCCTGTTCTCATGTTAGTATAGATACCTTCCTGGCACTAAAGATTTTCCGTCTGAATTCCTGCGCACTTCAAAGTGGAGATGAGGCCCCGTCGAAAGACCCGTGGACCCAACCCTACCAATGATTTGCCTTTTCTTCACTCTCTGTCCGTCGCTAACCAATATCTCCGAGAGATGTCCATAACGCGTGGTGATCTGGGAATGACGAATATCCACGACATTTCCGTATCCTCCCGACCATCCCGCAAAGCTGATCACTCCGGTTTGGCTGGCATAAACGGGAGCCCCGTACCGGGCTACCAGATCGTATCCTTCGTGCCATCGTTTCCTGCGGGTGATCGGGTGCCGCCTCACGCCGAACCGGGACGAAATCCGCAGCCACTGAACAGGCCGGGCGAGAAATGGATAACTTCGCCGCGCGTCCGGAATCCAGAGTTTGATTCCTTCTTTTAGAATCCACTGCCCATTTTCCAGAGTCAGAATCTCGTCCATGGGGTTTGACGCCAGAATTTTTTCCCGCGTGCCGCCCAACTTTTCGTAGGATTTCACCACGGCCTCGAGACTTTCATTTCCTCTGGACAGGTGAACCATCCCTTTTTTGTTCTGAATCAGGATCCGCTGGTTAGGACGCAGTCGAGGGTCTTCCAGATTGTTGGTGCTGCGGATAGAGAGGGCGGGAACGCCCAACTCCTGAGCGATCTTTTCCAGCCATTCGTTTCTCCGGACCGTATAACTCTTCACGATCGGGATCTCCAGCTGTCTCAAGATCGTCTTCGTCTCACTTTCCGGCAAGAAGCCGTCCGCTTCCGTCACCCACAACGCTCTTTCCCGATGGGCAGAAGCGGGAGCCGTTACGTTGAGACTAAAGACCTGCGGCAACGTAAAGATGCCCGACAACACTAAACCAAAGAGCAACCACCCCATTTTATTCATGGTTTTTTCTTATCCTAAAGGACGAGAGTGAGACTTCGTCTCCTCCTGTAACATCTAAGGTACAACCATTTCTGACCGAGCTTTCAGCGAGGGAATGCCGCTTCATTGTGAAGTTATAAAGAAAGCGGCCTCGCTGAAGCTCGGTCACAGGAACGCTTCATTATATCCCATGAACCAAGGGATGTCAATCTTTTTGAATTTTCAAACTTTATCCATGCTGGAGATTTCCATGGCGCGCAGGAAATCTTTGTTGGATTTGGTGGCTGTCAGCTTTTCAATGATGAGTTCCATGGCTTCGATGGGGTTCAAGGAAGCAAAAACTTTTCTTAAAACCCAGATCTTGTTCAGCTCATCTTCTTCCAGCAACAGTTCCTCTTTTCTCGTGCCCGACCGGTTGATGTCTATGGCCGGGAACACCCGTCTGTCCGCCAGTTTTCTGTCTAAGTAGACTTCCATGTTGCCGGTACCCTTAAACTCTTCAAATATGACGTCGTCCATCCGGCTGCCTGTTTCAACCAGAGCGGTGGCGAGGATTGTCAAACTCCCCCCTTCTTCTATGTTCCTGGCCGCGCCAAAAAAGCGTTTGGGTCTTTGCAAAGCGTTGGAATCCAGCCCGCCCGAAAGCACACGTCCGCTGGACGGCGTGTTGGTATTGTACGCTCGCGCCAAGCGAGTGATCGAGTCCAAAAGAATCACGACCTCTTTTCCGTGTTCCACCAACCTCTTGGCCTTTTCTAAAACCATCTCCGCGACCTGGATATGGCGGTCTGCGGGTTCGTCGAACGTGGAGGAAATGACTTCTCCTTTGACGGAACGCTGCATGTCGGTCACTTCTTCCGGCCGCTCGTCAATCAGGAGAACCATCAGGGTCACGTCCGGATGGTTGGTGGTGATGGCATTCGCTATTTTTTGCAGAATGATTGTTTTTCCGGTTCTGGGAGCGGCGACGATCAACCCTCTCTGTCCCATGCCAATCGGAGAGACGAGATCCAACACCCGCATATTGATCTCAGATTTAATGGTTTCCAATCGGATACGCTTGTCCGGATAGAGCGGGGTCAGATTGTCAAAAAGGTTACGAACCCGGATATTTTCCGGCGTCTCGCCGTTGATGTTCTTAACTTGAAGCAGGGCAAAGAAACGTTCCCCTTCTTTCGGAGGACGCACTTCCCCCGCAACCGTGTCCCCTTTTCTTAAAGAGAATTTTTTGATTTGGGAGGGAGAGATATAAATATCGTCCGGGCCGGGAAGGTAGTTATAGTTTGGAGACCTCAAAAAACCAAACCCGTCCGGCAAAATCTCGAGAACGCCCTCATCGTACAAGTTTCCTTGAGACTTCGCCGCTTGAGCTTCCAGGATTTTTGCGATCAATTCCTGTTTCCTTAAACCGGAACCGGGTTCAATTTTGAGGTCTGAGGCTATCTGCATCAGTTCAGGCAGTTTCATGCGCGACAAGACGGATACGTCAGTGGTTTGGTTCATATCGGTTCCTTCCTCCGGATTCGATTAGGATGATAGAGTGCATTAGAAAGGCTCTGCGGCGGTTCGGGTTCAATAGTCTATGATTGGAAAATTGGTTAGCGCGTACACCCATATTTTACTTATAAATGAACTTTTGTCAAGCGCTTTTTAAAAATAATTTTTTATAAAGGAGGCGTACCTGACTCTGGGTTTCATGCGGGGATCCGCTATTGTCAATGATGAAGTTGGCTAACCTCTTTTTCTTGGACAGGGGCCATTGGGACCGTAGACGGTACCGGATTTCTTTCTCCGGCAGGGACTCCCGTTTTTTTAAGCGCTCTCTTTGAATGGAGAGCGGGGCATAAACCACGGCAGTACGATTCACTAAACTTTGAAGGTTGGCTTCGAAGAGCAGAGGAATGTCTATCACCAATAGACCGGAGCGGTGTGATTTTATTTTTTTCTGGATTTGTTGGATGACGCGCGGATGGATGCAATTTTCCAGGATTTTTCGCTTGTGTTTGTTCTTAAAAATGAGCGACCCAAGTTTTTGGCGGTTCAGGGAACCATCTTTTTCTAATATCCCTTTCCCGAAATTCTTAACGATCTCTCGATAAGCGGGCAGCCCTTTGCGCGCGACATCCCTGGAAATCTTGTCGCAATCCAGTGTGGAAGCTCCTAAGTTTTTAAACATTTTCAGGACGACGCTCTTGCCGGAAGCGATACCGCCCGTTAAACCCATTAGAGTGGGCGGATGTTTTTTCATGTTTGGCAGGCGGAACAGTAGGTGACTCCGCGGGCTCCGATGATTTTTTTCGTAATGGGGTCTGGCATTAAATTAGACTTTCAAGGGTTCCATCTCTGCCCAGTTTTTACCGCATTTGGCGTCTACCAAGATGGGAACAGAAAGTTCCATCGCGTGTTCCATCTCTTTTTTGACCAGTTTTGCCAATGGGAGAACCTCTTCTTCCGGAACCTCAAAAAGAAGGTCGTCATGCACCTGAAGCAGAATCCGAACTCTATTTTTCCAGACGCTATTCTTAAGTTCCTTTTCTATGTGAATCATGGCTATCTTGATGATGTCGGCGGAACTTCCTTGCACCGGTGTATTCATGGCAATCCGTTCCGCAAAAGCGCGGATCGAACCGTTTTTAGCGTTTATTTCAGGGACGGGGCGGATACGTCCGGAAAGGGTTCGGACAAAACCATTCTTGCGCGCCTCCGCAATCGTCTGTTCAATCCAATTGCGCACGCCCGCGTACCTTTGGAAATACTGGTCAATCATGTTTTGCGCTTCCGACTGGGAAATTTTTAGGGATTGGGAAAGTCCGTAGGCCTGTTGACCGTAAACAATTCCAAAATTGATGGCCTTTGCGTTTTTCCTCTGTTCTTCGCTAACTTGTTCCATGGGTACATGCCAGACCTCGGAAGCGGTGGAACGGTGGATGTCCGCTCCCTCCCGGAAAGACTGGATCAGAACCGGATCTTGAGAGAGGTGAGCTAACACACGCAGATCAATCTGGGAATAGTCCAGAGAAAGAAGACGATACCCTTCTTCTGGGATAAAGGCGCGACGTATCCTGCGGCCTTGTTCGGAACGGATTGGGATGTTTTGCAGGTTTGGGTCGCTGGAAGAGAGACGCCCTGTCATCGTGCCGGTTTGGTTCAGCCGGGTGTGAACCCGTTTCGTGGTTGGATGGACGGCCTGAATCAAACCGTCCACATAGGTGGATTTGAGTTTGGAAAGTTCCCGGTGTTTGAGCAGAAGCGCGGGGATTTCGTGCAGAGGAGAAAGCGTGTGAAGCACCTCTTCGTCCGTCGAATAGTGGGTCTTTTTTTTCTTGACGGGCGGCAACCCCAACTTTTCAAAAAGGATGAAAGCGATCTGTTTGGAAGAGTTCAGGTTAAATTCCTGGCCGGCGAGCTGATGAGTTTTTTTTTCTATATCTTCGATCTCATGAGCAAAATCCTTTCCCAACTCTTCCAAATGGCCGCGATCAATTTTGAGTCCGGTCAACTCCATCTCCGCCAGGATCGGAACCAAAGGCATTTCCACTTCATAAAAGAGGGAATCGTAACCTCGTTCCTTCAAAAGGGGAGAGAGCGTTTGAAACATTTGTAAGATTCCGTCCGCGGCGGCGCAAGCGAATTTTGGGACGTTCTCGTCCACTAAAAGTTCCGCAGAAACCGTTTGCGGCTCTTCTAAACGAGTCCTGTCCCAACTGAGAATCTCTGAAGCCAACTCTTTCAGTTTAGAATTATTTTTTGATGGGTCCAGACAATAAGCCGCGATCATCGTGTCAAAGAAAAGGTTTTTCATCACGATTCCGCATTTCTGGAAAATTGAATACTCCCGTTTGAGGTCGTGGCCTATTTTTTGAATTTTTTCGTTTTCCAGGATTGGCTTTAGTTTAGATAAGATATCCTTCCTCGGAAAAGAATGAAATGGAATATAACTCGCTGATCCTTCTTGGATCGAAAAAGCGATTCCCAGAATGTCCTCCCCCTCTTGGGAACGGATCGCCGTATGGATGGAAAAATGTTCGCAGCGGGAGAGAGATTGCAAAAGGACGGTCAGTTCCGGTTCCTGGGAAACGATCGTATAGTTTTTAGGAGTTTCGTTCAACGGTTCCGCAGAATGGGAAAGCAGGCCTTTCGACTCCAAGTTTTCTACCAGACTTTGGAATCCCCACTTTCTTAAAATGGGCAGAAGGGTTTCCGGTTGAAACGGTTTGATCTTGCAGCGATCCCAAACAATTTCCAGAGGAACGGTTTCCCGCAGAGAGAGGAGAGAACGGTTTTTTTCGATCGTCTCTTTGGCGGCGGCTAACTTTTCTTGAAGTTTGGCGGGAAGCGAATTGAGATGGGAGATTAGGTTGGATGTGGACCCATATTCCCGGATGAGTTTGACCGCGGTCTTTTCGCCGATTCCGGGCACGCCCGGTATGTTATCGGAAGAGTCCCCCATAAGGATGAATATCTCTATCAGTTTTTCCGGAGGAACGCCCCACTTTTCTTCTACTTGCGTCGGACCAAACAAAATCTGTTTAGGTTCGTTCAATAAATGGATGCGGTCATTGACCAACTGCAGAAGGTCTTTGTCTCCGCTGACGATGAGAACCTCCATCCCGTCGGATTCCGCTTTGCGGGACAGGGTCGCGATCAAGTCGTCCGCTTCAAAACCTTCCATTTCAAACCGCATGAGATCCATCGCTCCCACCAGATCCCGGGAGAGCGGAAATTGTGAAACGAGATCCGCGTCCGTTTCTTTTCGGTTCGCTTTATATTCGGGATAAATCTTTTCCCGAAACGTGGCTCCTTTAGAATCGAAACAAATGCCGATATAATCGCTTTTTTGTTCTGTCAGAAGTTTGATCAACATGCGGGCGAACCCATAGACCGCATGGATCGGCTCTCCAGAGGGAGTTGTTAAGGGAGGCAACGCATGATAAGCCCTATGGAGGTACCCATGGGCGTCCACTAGAACTAGCTTAGGCATGAATCAATCGTATAAATCTAACCTTGCGAAAGAAGGGAATTGATCTCTTTTTCCCACTCTGATCCCAACGCGGGGTGGAAACCGTCGTATCTACGGTGAATCAGCCCCTTTTTGTCAATCAGAAAGAACGTGGGAATGGAACGAATTTGGTAATCGCGTTGAATCGCCTCATCGCCGTAAAGAACCAGATGCCGCACTTTCTCTTTTTTGATGAATGGAAGCACGGGCTCGCGGCTATCGTCCAGACTGATGGCCAGGATGGCAAGATCTTTCCCCTGGTACCTTTGATTCAACTGCACGAGATAGGGCGTGGAAACCCTGCAAGGCGGGCACCATGTTGCCCAGAAATCCAAAAGAACCACCTTCCCCTTGAAATCGTCCAAAAGAACTTTTTTCCCGTTCAGACTCTGCAACTGAAAAGATGGAGCCGGATTCCCCGTCTTTGCCTTCGGCGCCGCAGCCACATCCTCCACATTGGGCTGACTACTACAGCTGGAAAATAGAAGAAGGGATAGAAAGAGAGTCTGAAATTTCATTCCTAGAGTCTAGCAATTTCAAATCGCGAATCAAAACGTGGGGGCTGCTTGAACCCACTTTTTAAGCGGAGGGTTTTCCTGTGCGGATGGTGATCGCGGAGTCTACAGTGGAAACAAATATCTTGCCGTCTCCAAAATTGCCTGTCTTGGCGGATTCGGTGATAGCGGCTGCTGCTTTCTCTGCTTGAGTATCCTCTACGACAACCATAATCATTGTCTTGGCGAGCTCATCGTAAACTGCGGTTCCGACTTGGATACCCTTTTGTTTACCCCTGCCTAAAACGTCCATCTTGGTCATGGACGGGAACCCTGCTGTCTCTAATGATTTTAGGACTTCCTCTTCTTTTTCCGGCCTGACAATGGCGCGTATCATTTTCATTGGGTCACCTCACTCGTAATTGGATGGGACCATCACGACTCTTTGTTCCGCTTCGACGTCGCGACGGACCTTTTTCAATAAGTTCATGTTCCGGATAATCAACATCAAAACGTCCGGCAAAATGTCAATCGGAACCAACTCCATCATCTTTTCGGCGGGACGGGCGTCTTTGCCGGATTTTCCGCCCACAAAAATGTGCACGGCATCCACGACTTTGCCGTCCACGCTGGCCTTGATTCCCTGCAATCCAATGTCGGCCGTATGGTGGTTTCCGCAACCGGCGGCGCAACCCGACCAGCGGATCGTGATGGGTTCCAGAACTTCTTTGCCGCACCTCTTTTCCAGCTCCGCATTCACCTGAAGAGCAATTCCTTTGGTCTCAATCAGGGCGATGTTACAATAGTCAGTGCCCACGCAGCTCACCATTTTTCTGGAGAGAGGCGTCGGTTCCGGAGTAAGATGGGTGAGGAGCGGTTCTTCCATAAGACCATTGAGTTTTTCTTTTGGGATATTGATCAATAGGATGTTTTGTTGGGGAGTGATGCGGAGCTCTCCGCTTCCATAAGATTCTGAAAGGCGCGCCAACTCCTGCATTTGTTTTGCCGTGATCCTTCCCACAGGAATTTTAAGTCCAACCGCATAGAGACCCGGTTGTTTTTGCGGTGTGACGCCCAGATGGTCGGTCTCCGTTTCTCTGCGCAGGTCTTGGCCGGCAGGTCTCATGTGTTCTCCGGTCTTCGAGAACCAGCGGGCATCCAGTTCGGAACGAAACTTATCCATTCCCCACGATTCCAGAAGGAACGCGAGTCGGCATTTGGTTCTCTCGCCTCTCAATCCATGATCTCTAAAGAGGAGCGCGATTTCAGCGGAGAGAGGCGCGGCGTCTTTGGCCGTCACAAAAACGTCCAAATTTCTAGAGTTGCAGAATCCGCCGGATCCCATTTTACCGCCCACAGAAACATTGAAACCCGCTTTTCCATCCTTCTTAGCCGGTACGAGACCGATGTCTTGCGATTCCGGGTGGGTGCAGTTTTCCAGACAACCGGTAAAGGTCACGTTCATCTTGCGGGGCAGGTTGGTGAACTCTTTGTTTTTGAGAAATAGGTTCGTGAATTCTATGGTATAAGGATAAGCGTCCAGAATTTCGTGAGGCGTAAGTCCGGAAAGAGGACAAGTGTTCACGCCGCGGATATTGTCCATACCCGTTTGAAAGCTGGAGAGGTCTATTTCTTTCAATTCTTTCAAAATTTGCGGGACAGACTCAATCTTAATCGCTCTCAGCTCGATTTGTTGACGGGTGGTCACATCCATGATATTGTTTCCTAACCGTTCGGAAATTCCAGCCAGAGCGCGCATCTGACGGCTGTTGGTCTGGCCGCCTGTGATGCGGATACGCATCATGAAAAATCCGGGAGTTCTTTTGCGCAGGAACGTCCCAATCCATTTCAAACGTTCCACGTCTCCCGGAGCGATTTGGGCGTACCCGTTGGCCGCTATCGTTTCAATTTCCTGAAGGATATCGAAACCGTCTTTTTCCGATTTATATTTTTCGATAGGGTTTGCGCCGGGAATAAACATTACCAGATCTCCATGACAGGAACCATGACCACGCGCCCATGTGGAATCGCCAAATCTTCTCTTAATGCTTTGCCGCCCTCTCCGACCCAGTTTAGAATCCATTGCCGCTCGCTCTTGTAGATCGCTAAGAACGCGAAAGAAACGATCGCGCCGAAGCTCACAAACCCAAACACGAAGTTCCCCATCCATTGTTTGGACAATCCCATGGCGTTGGGAATAATGGCTCCTCCCAGGGCGCCGATTTCCCCGATCAGGCTGGAAGCAACCGCGGTGGCGTACGGAAAACGAAGCGGCACCAACTGAAAAACGGATCCGTTTCCTGCCCCCAATCCCGCAAAGATGAGGAGAAGAATGGCTGTCATCAGGTAAAGGTTTGTCGCTTGGCTGGCCAGGATCACCCCTGTGAAAACCAGGATCAAGACCCCTTTCAAGATTTTGATGCCGCCCAACCGGTCAGCAAGGTATCCTCCCACTACTCGGGCAGCGCTCCCCATGAGAACTACCAGAGTCGTGAACTGGCCGGCTTTAATTTTGCTGATCCCAAATTGATCATGAAAAAATGTGGGCATGAAGTTAGAAAGGCCGATAAAACCGCCGAACGTCACGATATAGGTTAAATTCATGATCCAGGCGTCTTTTTCCACCAGAACTTTCATGTAATCTTTTAGTTTCTTCTCATGCGGGTTGGGCGGTTCCTTCGCCAAAAAGAAAAGTGCGGCCATCGCAATCAGCATGGGAAGAATGGCGATACCATAGACGGATCCCCATCCATACTTTTGAGCGAGGGGAGGCCCAAAGAATGTCGCTAGAACCGTGCCGCTGTTTCCCGCTCCGGCTATGCCCATGGCCAGACCTTTGTATTCGGCAGGATACCAACCAGATCCCAGGGAAAGGGCAACGCCAAAACTGGCGCCGGCGATACCCAAGAGAATGCCCATCGTTAGGACTTCCTGGTATGTGTTTACGAATAACCAGCCATAAAGAAGAGCGATCGTGATCATGCTCATTTCTACCATGGCCGCTGATTTTCTGCCGATATATTCCGCGAGCACGCCCAAAGGAAATCGCATCAGAGCTCCGGAGAGAATGGGCACCGAAACCATGAGTCCTTTTTGCGCGGGCGTCAGATGGAACTCCTCGCTAATGAAAGGAGCCATCGCGCCGTTCAAAACCCAAATCGCAAAACACACGTCAAAATAAAAGAAGGCGGACAGAAGTGTGGGCAGATGACCCGCTTGTGCGAACTGTTTGGCTCGCTCTGACCAGGAAGGCAGTAGATTCTGACCGAGCTTCCAGCGAGGGAATGCCGCTTCCTTGTGAAGTTGTAAAGAAAGCGGCTTCGGCTTCGCCTCAGAATGACGGTTGAGTGCGCTCATATCAGTATTTCCTCTCCTTTTTCTCCCGTTCGGATCCGTTGCGCGGCGTCCAATGGGCAGACGAATATTTTACCGTCGCCAATTTCGCCGGTTTGGTTTGTTTCCAGAAAAACTTCGATCGCTCTGGGAATGTCTTCATCTTGCAGAAATAATGTGACCATCCGTTTGGGAAGGAACCGGATACCTTCCTGGACCTTGCCTGTTTTAGAGAGATATTGAAGTCCTTTCTGACGACCTCTTCCATAAACTCTCTGCACCGTGTAAGCGGTAAACCCTTCCTCCACAAGACGGGATTTCGTCTTTTGCCATTGGTTCGGTCGAATAATCGCGACGAGTTCTTTCATGTTTTATCCTTTCCCTACAAAAACAAAGGGCGTTCTCCAAATCCGTTGAAGAATATTCAACGGTTGAAGAACGCCCTTGTTCTATTGTTTGGCTCTTAGAACTTTGAGCCCTCTGTCATTCCCGCGAAAGCGGGAATCCAGAAAACTGATTTTTCGCCGACTAGATTCCCGTTTTCACGGGAATGACGACCTCAGCTAAGTTAGAACTTGTAAATGAACTCCGTGTGTAGAGATTGCACGCTGTCCTTATCGAACGTGCCGTCGCTCTTTTCATATACCTTTGCGGAAGCTCCGTCATGACGGAACTCAGCGCGAAACACAAGCGAATCGGAGAGGTTAAATGTAGGAGTGATCGTGATCGAGTTACCCACAATTCCCAGACCGCTGCCGTTTCGGGCGCCGTCATTGTCCTGAATCCATTCGTATCGTCCCGCGAGAGAGAACGTCTTATTGAAGTCATACTTGGGCTGGATTCCGAGACCGTACCAGTGAGCTGAGCCGCCGATGTTGGTTCCCGCAACAGCGGATTTGTCTTCCTGACCCGTGTTCGCCTGAAGTCCGATCGTGGTGTTGTCCATTGGTTTCACAAACCATGTGAGGTCGAACGTGGTGCGTGCGTCCAGAGTGTTG
>JACPSV010000195.1 GCA_016193115.1 Elusimicrobiota bacterium | reverse complement strand
GTAGAGAACGGAACCTCCCAGAAAAAAGTTGTCGGTCAGATAAAACTCGTTGCGCATCCCGACCAATGTTTCTTCCCCCTGCCCTCCAAAAGGAGAAAAATCGTAGGTGATTTCTATAATCGAATCTGTCCGGATCAGATCCGGCCGGAAAAAGGTTACCTGTCCAATATCATAGTCAATAAAGTAGTCCACGTCCCGCGTCATCCTTTTTCCATCCAGAAAAACCTGTTCGGATTGGGTCACGATGTTGGTTTGACCCAGTTCGTAGGACCCTTTCTGAAAACGGAATTCGGCAAATATCAAATAGCGGTTTTTGAAGGCAGGCACGGCGTCCGTGAATGTATAGATATCGTCCGGAAAAGGGCGCGGGTTCACGGTGCGAAACGTGTCTGTAGACACAAAACTGATGATTCCGTTTTCGAAATCCACGTCAATGTTGTCCGGGTACCTGGGAACATCCTTTGTTTTGCTGCTGACGTCCACGGCGACAATGGAAGCGGCGTCCTTCCTATCTAAGTCCTGAACTCTCAGGATGAAGTTGCCGCGTCCGTCGTCCCGCAAAATCCGTTTGTGGCCCAGATTATAGAACGATTTCAGTCCCCGGCGCGCAAAGAACTGCCTTTCGTCCGGTTTGAGAAGGAGGGGCTTGTATCCGTTCATCGTTTTATCCTCCTTCGTTATCAAAGGATCTTTTTCGTTGGTCCTTTGGCTGAGAGGAGTGTTGGATCCTTCCGTCGTGTAGTCCACGACAATGACATCTTTGGTTTTGATCGTGCGGATGAAACGGATTGTGCCTTTGACATAATCAATCGTGTAGTCAATGCCGGGAACCAATTGGGCAAAAACGCCGGTATTTGTGCTGATAGGTCCCTGGAATGTCGTTGTAGCCGGTGAGACGCCGTCCAGCGCTGCGACGGTTTGATCCAGGATGAAAAAGGTTCGGGTTGTTTCATTGACGTTATAGTTGTTGGGGTCCTGGTCGTCCAGCAATATTTTTTCCGATCCGATTTTGATGGGACGATCCTCCGTCAGGGGTTTCGGTCCCGTAGAGAAAGCCAACTGATAAAATTGTCTCCTCAGGTAATCTATGTCTTTAAGGTTTTCAACCCTTTCCGGTTCCGTGTTACCCGTGAACCTTTTAGTTTGAGAGATTCCTTTTGTTCGGGAACCGATCAGGTACGTCTTAATCTGTTTGGGAAGGTATCGCGGCCAGAGCTGAGACGGGAGCAGACGGGAAAATCCTGTTCGTGGCCTGAAAAGCAGTTCTGCGCGCGCGCCAAAAACAGATTTAGAATACTGGACGAATTCCGTGGAGGGAAGAGAGATGGAAATATCTCCAAAAGCCGCTTCCTGAAGGATCTCGTCCGGATCCCCTTTGTAAATCACGGAGATGTTGCGTTTGTCTTCACGCGTGTCGTCAAAATCCACGTTGACCGTCACTTTGCGGCCGACGGTTCCTTTCACGCGCACCTGGAGCTGCTGTTCCAGTTGGAAGTCAGATTTGCTGACCCTTCCTTTTCCCAGATCGGGTTGGGAATAGATCGTGGAACTCAGCTTAAAGTTAATCACTTTTCTACCGGAAATCGAGAGTCCTGACTCATAAGGGAGAACCACGTTAATTCCGGGTCCCAGGGGCGGAGGCGGCGGTAAAGGTTTTTTGACCGCGGCTTCCGGGACTTTTTCCTCTTCCAGAATGAGGGTTTCCCCCTTCTCTAATTTGCGGCGCATCTCGTTCCACCGTTCCTG
>JACPSV010000194.1 GCA_016193115.1 Elusimicrobiota bacterium | reverse complement strand
TATCCTAAAGGACGAGAGTGAGACTTCGTCTCCTCCAGTAACATCTAAGGTAAAACCATTCCCTTGCTGATGCTCATTCATAATTATTCCATATAGATTAGATTCTATTTATGGAATATTGTCAAGGGGTTCGAGATTCATGTTAGAGATTCATGTTGGTTATCTGGATTCCGGCTTTCGGGGCAATGACGGATAGGGTATCCCATCAGACTTCTAACCCGAAGACTAACCCTCGTAAACGGCAAAAGAGGTGTCGGTTTCCCACAGTTTTACGGAGATCACGGGCAAATTTTTGCTGTGGGCAAAATCAAATATGAGTTTGGCGATGTTTTCGGCCGTGGGATTTACTTCCATCACAAAATGAGGCTCTTTCATGGATTCTAAAATTTTAACTAAAGGATCTTCCCTGCAGAGCAAAATTTTGTGATCCAGGTTCTCTTCTATAAATCTCCCAATCAGGTTCTTGATATCCGAGAAATCAATCACCATGCCCCGAGGATCCAGATTCTCCGATCGCAAATGAATTTCCGCCCGGCCATTGTGTCCATGCAGATATTTGCATTTGCCCTGATAACGCAAAAGGCGGTGTCCATAACAAAAGGAAAGAACTTTAGTGACTGAATACATGATCTTTTTTCGTAAGCATAGTGCGCAGGATTGTCATCCCCGTTTCGTCCGTCATTCCCATTTCATCCGTTCCCGCGAAAGCGGGAATCTGGAGATTTTTTTCTTCAATATCACAACCAAGTTTTTATCTCTATTCCGAAAAGGTGTATCGAGATTATAATTTTCCACCCTCCTGAAAAATATTCCAGCGGTAGGAAAAATCCACTTTTTTCTTCTTTGCATCTTTTTTCATTTCGATATTCAGAACTCCGCGACTTCCTTGGGGAGTTTCATATTCAAGCGGCTCTTGTGAAACGCGGTTAAAATTTGTCCCGATCGGCGCGTCAAAAATAAAGACGCCCTCCGGCTTCAGGAGACTTGAAAGAACGTCTAAAAGTTTTTCTAGACGTTCAAACATGGGGTCTACGGACAACGTCCATCCTAAAAGCAGAGCTGCGTCAAACCGGGAATGGAGGTGTATCCATTCGTGAAGATTAAAAATGTCCTCTTCTTGAACCGTGACTTGAGCGGAGAAATCGGCCAATTTTTTTTGCGCCTGCAGAACCAAATCCGCAGAGCGGTCCACCGCAAATACGTTGAACCCGCGAAGCGCCAACTGAACCGCATGTGATCCGGAACCGCAGCACAAATCTAACACCTCTCCGCTCTCCGGCAAAATCTCCCGAACGAGGTCGGCTTGTTTTGCATAGTCCCGCCATTGGTGATCGAGATCATAGAATGAGGCCAATGCACCCTCGTATTTTGAGGCGTTACTCAATGTGTTGGCCCCCGTCTACGGGGATAATAGCCCCCGTCATGAAATCCGTCCCTTCAATACAGAAGAGAACCGCGTTGGCAATATCTTGCGGCGATCCAATTCGTTTCAAGGGGGTCGCCTTTAGAATCGCCCTTCTAATTTCCGGACCCCAACTCTTTTGCAGAAGCACCGGGCCGGGAGAGACGCCGTTCACTTGAACGTGTGGAGCCAACTCTTTGGCCAGAGCACGCGTCAGTCCGTCCAGGCCGGATTTAGAGACCAAGTACGGTAAATAGTGTTTGTAAGGTTTTAGGGTATCAGAATCAATGATATTCACAATCTTGCCGGACTTCCTTCGTACCATCACTTTGCCCGCGGACTGAGATAAGAAAAAAGTTCCCTTCAGATTGGCGTCCAAATGTTTGTCCCATTCCTGTTCCCTAATTTTCCCAAACCGGGTTTCTTCATAAACAGAAGCGGAGTTGACAAGGATATCTAACCTCTGGAAGTGTTGTAGCGTTTCCCGAACGATCCGATCCGATTCCTTGGTCTGAGAAAGATCCGCTTGAATCGGATAGGCCCGAACCCCCAGACGGCGAGCATGCTTCACCACGTTCTGCGCTTCCCGGACGGAAGAATGGTAATGCACCATGAGGTGCGCGCCGCGAGAGGCCAGAGTGAGCGCAATCGTTCGTCCCACCCTTTTTGCCGCGCCCGTGACGATTGCGACTTTTCCGTTTAAGCGCACGGTTCACCTCTCCAAAGGATCATGGATTCCCGCTTCCATAAATCCGCTGCGTCTTTCCCTGCAGGAAGAACATTCCCAACAAGGTTTGGGCACGTCCCGGGAACAGCTCCATGTGTATTGGAAAGGAACTTTGAGTTTCTCTCCCATTTGAATGATCTTCTTCTTGGATAAACGGATGAGAGGGAAAAGCAATTGAGGGTCCCGATCATGGTTTTTTTTCCACCGCACCAAACGGTTCAAGACCTTAAAATAGCGGGGGGTCGCATCCGGAAACACGCGGGCATCGTGTCCAATATGGCCGCCCAAAATAAATTGAGCGCTCATTTTTTCTGCCAAAGAAGCTGCGATACCATAATACATCAGGTTCCTTTGAGGAATATAACAAGACTTTCTCGAGTCTGGCGGATCCACGAAGGGAAGAAAGAGGCGCTCATTTTTGTCGCAATCACTCAACCTCTCCAGATTTTTTGCGGCCCAGATCTCTTTTTTGCGGCGCCCTGGAAAAAGAAAAGTGAGCGTGGAAACATTCCACCTTTGGCTCTTGGCCCACCAAAGGGCCACAGCAGAGTCAATCCCTCCCGACAAAAGCACCAGAGCCCGCTTCTCAACGCTCATTTTCCGTAACCGTTTAGCATAGCAGGGTATGTCGTCCCTGTCCGTCATTCCCGCGAAAGCGGGAATCCAGAACAGTATTTCCGCCGACTAGATTCCCGCTTTCGCGGGAATGACGGCCTTGCGCTAAACGGTTACCATTTTCCATTCCCAGAAGATAATAATACTATATCCCTTTCCAGACCGCTAGATTTAGGATCAAGAGAAGGATCATGACGAAATTGTTTACTTTCAATTTGAAATAGTCCTTCAGAAGACAGAGAAAGATCATGCCCATGTAAAGAGTCCATTCCCAACGGTCAGGCGGACGCGCCTTAAAGTGGCCGTAGGGAATAGAAGAAAATAAGTGGGAAAGGAGAATAAAACCCTTTGTAAGAAACCATGCGGCCAATGCCAAACACTCGCTTAAAACGGGATGGAAAGCGCCTAAAAGCAGGAAGGCTAACCCGCTGAAAAGCACAAGAGCAAAGTAAGGCACCGCCACAAGATTGGTGATCACCACAATCGGGTTCCAGAG
>JACPSV010000001.1 GCA_016193115.1 Elusimicrobiota bacterium | reverse complement strand
TGGTAGTTGCATTTACCTTTGTCATAAAAATGTAACTGGGGAAGAGGCTGTTGCGAAACGACCCTTTCCACGTCATTCTGAGGCGAAGCCGAAGAATCTACGCATTTAAAAGCAGTAGATTCTTCGGCTTCGCCTCAGAATGACGGTCTTTAATTCATTTCGCAACAGTGCCGGGGGGGATGCAATGAGAGGTATTTTGCAGTCCCTTACCGACACACAACCGATTTTCTAGGTCTCAGGGTTTACAGAACTGGATTTTCATGCTATACTTTTTTCTGAGGAAAAACTAAATGTCTAACCGGTTCACTGAAAGAGCGCAACGAGTCATCCTAATCGCTCAAGAAGAAGCGAAGAGGCTGAACCACGACTACGTGGGCACAGAACATATTCTTTTGGGCCTCATCGCGTTGGGCGAAGGGGTTGCGGCTCAAGTTCTTTCCAACCTGGGAGTGGACCTGCGCCGTGTGCGATCGGAAATTGAAAAGATTGTCGGCACGGGCGATAACGTCATGCTTCTGGGCGAAATCCCGTTCACGCCCAGAGCGAAAAAAGTTTTAGAGCTGGCGGTTGAAGAAGCGCAAAGCATGGCGCACAACTATGTGGGCACGGAACATCTTCTCTTAGGTCTGATTCGGGAAGAAGAGGGCGTGGCCGCCCGCGTTCTGGAAAATTTAGGCTGCCGGTTGGACGTCGTGCGGGAAGAAGTCATCTCCCTATTAGGCGAAACGCCGCGTCCTCATCCCACGCCTGCCCGCACCGCTCCCAAATCTAAAACCCCAACCTTAGATGAGTTCGGACGGGACCTCACACAACTTGCGCGCGAAACCAAACTGGACCCCGTAATTGGACGGGAAGATGAGATTGAGCGATTGATCCAGATCCTTGCCCGGCGCACCAAAAATAATCCCGTTTTGATTGGCGACCCTGGAGTCGGTAAAACAGCGATTGTGGAAGGTTTGGCGCAGAGAATAGCCGCGAACGACATTCCGGAAATTTTGAGCGGTAAAAGGGTCATGACATTGGATCTCGCGGCCGTGGTGGCAGGCACAAAATATCGCGGCGAGTTTGAACAAAGACTCAAAAACATCATGGAAGAGATCCGAAGAGCCAAAAACTCGATTATCCTTTTTGTAGATGAACTGCACACCGTGATCGGCGCCGGCGCGGCGGAAGGCGCCATAGACGCTTCCAACATGTTGAAACCCGCCTTGGCGCGCGGCGAACTGCAATGTATCGGAGCGACCACGTTGGATGAATACCGCAAATATATCGAACATGACGCCGCTTTGGAAAGAAGGTTCCAGCCCATTCACGTGGATCCGCCTTCGATTGAAGAATCTTTCCAGATTTTGCAAGGTTTGAAAGAAAGGTACGAAACTCATCATAAAGTGACCTACACGGACGCGGCCCTGGAAGCTGCAGCCGAACTGGCAGAACGATACATCACCGACCGTTTCCTGCCGGACAAAGCCATTGACCTGATAGATGAAGCCGGTTCCAGAGCCCGAATGCAGTCTACCCAACTGCCTCCCGACTTGAAAGAGAAAGAGTCTTCAATTGAAACCCTCTCTAAAGAAAAAGATCAGGCGATTGCTTCTCAGGAATATGAAAAAGCCGCCCGCTTGAGAGACAAAGAGAAAGAGATGCGCAAAGCTTTAGAAGAGGCGAAGAAAAAGTGGCGAGAAAAGAGGGAAGCTTCCGTTCCTTCCATTACGGAAGAGGATATCGCCACGATCGTATCCAAGTGGACCGGCATACCTGTCAATCGCTTGACGGAAAAAGAGTCCGAAAAACTTCTGCACATGGAAGATGAAATTCACAAAAGGATCATCGGACAGGATGAAGCGGTTTCGATTGTGTCCCAGGCAATCCGGCGCAGCAGGACCGGACTCAAGAACCCCCGGAAACCGATTGGTTCCTTTATATTCCTTGGCCCTTCCGGCGTTGGGAAAACGGAGTTGGCGCGGGCGCTGGCTGAATTCATGTTTGGAGACGAGGAGTCTCTCATCCGCATTGACATGTCCGAATACATGGAAAAGTTTTCTGTTTCCCGTTTGATTGGCGCGCCCCCGGGTTACGTGGGTTTTGAAGAAGGGGGCCAGTTAACGGAAGCCGTGCGGAGAAAACCGTACTCCGTCGTGCTTTTGGACGAGATTGAGAAAGCGCATCCGGACGTTTTTAACATCCTTTTACAAATGATGGACGATGGAGTCTTGACGGACAATCTGGGACATAAAGTTAATTTTAAGAATACGGTCATCATCATGACTTCCAACGTGGGCGCGCGCCTGATTTCTCAGGGTAAATCGTTAGGATTTATTTCCCAGGAAGAGGCCGGCAAAGGGTACGCGGCCATGAAAGAAACCGCCATGGAAGAGGTGAAAAAAGCGTTCAACCCCGAATTCCTGAACCGCCTGGACGAGATCATTGTGTTCCACCCTCTGACCCGCGAGAACATGGCAAAAATTCTGGAACTGATGGTTTCGCGCGTTAACCATAAACTTGCGGATCAAGGATACCGGACAGATTTCTCAGAAGCAGCCAAAGAATTTATCTTAGAAAACGGATTCGACCCTAAAAACGGAGCCCGCCCCCTGGCGCGCACGATTCAACGATTCGTGGAAGATCCTCTCGCAGAAGAGATACTCGCTAACAAGATTCATGGTGGAAATAGTGAACACCCCACCTTGATTTGCATTGACTACGACAAAGACCAGAAAAAAATAACCTTCTCCGCAGCCCCCCTCCCCAAACCCGTCAAAGGTTAAGAAATTTTGAAATCGAAGTGGGCATGGATCGGCGGCGGATTGTTTCTCGCTGTATGCGTGGGATTCATCCTCCTGAACCGCGCTGCTCTGCGCCTCGCTCAGGAAGAAATCCAAAAAAAGCTCTCCGTTTCCCTGCCCGACTGCGAGTTTCGTATCGGAAAACTATCCACCAACTTTGCCACCCGCATCGCAGTCCCTTTGGCGATCTCCAACCCCGGCGGATTTCAAAACGGATCATTCCTGGAAGTAGAAGAAATCCATGTCCGGTTCCGGTTCTGGAAACTTGCCCGGTTTGTCTCTTCTCAAATTTTCTCCCGGGACAAAATCTCGATTGAAAACTTAAAGTCGAGTTTTTCACTGACCCTGCAAAAACCTTCACTCCTGATCCGCCGCAAAGAGAACCGGTGGAACGTTCCCATCCTCAAAAAGGGAGACCGTCCATTCCTGTCCTTTCTACTCACGGTTCAGGAAGGTAAAATTACCGTTGAGGATGACCGGAAGAAATGGGACAGTTTCCAGATATCCAACTTAACCGGACAATTTCAAATGGATCCCGCTCAACCCGAACTGAACGTCCTGGCCGAGACTCCAGATAAAGAGAAAATTCAAATCCAAGGACACATGGACTCCTCTCAAAAGTTTAATCTCCAATTTCAGGCGGAAAACATACAAGCGGCCAACCTCTTAAAACCTTTTTTAGATCCCGAATCAAGATTGCGCGTTCAAGGAAAAACGAAATTTTTCGGGGATTTGAAGATACCGTGGTCCGCTTCCGAGATCCCTCCAATCAAGGCAATTTCCGGGAATGGCACATGGAACAGCGCGGAAATTACCGTTTCTCCGGAAAACGGATCTCCGATTTCCGGTTCTCTGGACGGTCTTTTTTCTCTGGAAAACGGGCAACTCAAGGCAGACCATTTTGACCTCAAAACAGACAGCTCCCAAATTCGGATCAGCGGCTTGTGGGACATTTCCGAAAGTTCCCAGATCCAGGTCAAAGGTCAAGGTTCTCTGGATCTGAACGAAATTTCTTCTACCTTCTCTCCCCGTTACCCAGCAGAAGGAAAAGCCGATTGGAACCTGGAAATTTCGGGGTCCGGCGAAAAACCTGTTCTGACCACCTCCCTGACCGTTTCCGATGGAACCCTCCTCAAACTCCCTTTCCAAAGCAGTCTGCGGATATTTTACCCTTCGGGACCCAGAGGACAAATCTCCTCTCTTTCCGGGCTTTGGGGGAAAGGCATTCTCACAGGTAAAGCGAACTTTTCCGACGCGAGAAACCTCTGGAACCTTTCCTTGAAAAATTTCCGGTTGGAAGATATTTTCTCCTCTTCGCCATTTTCCATGTCAGGCCAAACCACAATCTCAGTCTCCGGATCCGGAGACTGGAAAGATCCAACGGTTCGGGCAAAACTCAATGTCGCGGGGTTTTCCCTGGACCGGGAAAAAATGGGTTCTCTTTCGGGATCTCTGTTCAAAAATTCCCAGAATTTCAATTTGAGCGTCCTATCTACCAACAGGAAAAATCGGCTGATTGTGGACGCCGTTTGCGGCAAACAAAATTTCCGGTTTCGCCGCTGCGAACTGGTG
>JACPSV010000199.1 GCA_016193115.1 Elusimicrobiota bacterium | reverse complement strand
TTTAAACAGTTCTGCGACAGCCATCACATTCCGGAAGGAAAAATGTTGATCGGCATGAATCCCGGATCCATGTGGAAAACTAAGCGTTGGCTGCCCGAATATTTTGCCCAGGTAGCGGACACCCTTCAAAAGGAGCGGAACTGTCAGATCATTCTCTTTGGTTCCGATCAAGATAAGACTGCGGTACGGTCTGTCTGTTCCTTTATGAAGAGTCCCGTCATCAATCTTTGCGGGAAAACCGATCTCAAAACCTTGACTTCCTTAATTTCCCGTTGCTCCCTCTTCATCACAAACGATTCCGGTCCCATGCACCTGGCCAGCGCGGCCGGGGTACCGCTTGTGGCGATTTTTGGACCGACCACAAGGGAACTGGGCTTTTTTCCTTTAGGCGACAAAAGCGTGGTCGTAGAACTGGAATTGCCTTGCCGGCCATGTTCCCTGCATGGAGGCGACCGTTGTCCTTTGAAACATTTTAAGTGCATGCGCGATCTTCGCCCTGAAGTGGTTTTAAGACAGTGCCGCCTGTTTCTGCAGAGCGTGTCTCAATGAAGATATTTCACATGTTGGATATCCCTTGGTGGAGCGGATTGACTCGCTACGCTTTTGACATCATACAAGCCAACTTAAATTCTGGTCACCGGGTGACTGTGGCTTGCCAGAAAGGCGCGCTTCCATATCGAAAGAGTTATGAAATGGGATTGCGCGCAACGCCGATTCTGGGGCGGGAACCGCAATCCGCGCTGATCAACTTTTTTCTCTTAGGATCGGCTCTCCGCAAAGAGAAGCCCGACTGGATTGTAGCTCACACCGGCTCCACGCATTGGATAGGGTTGTGGTGGGGAAAGAGGATGGGAATACCCGCGCTACGCGTCCGCGCAACTTCCCAAAAGTTGAAGACAAGTTTTCTGAATAGAAAGGTGTATCAATCCACGCATGGAATTGTGGCGGCTTCACGGAAATTGAGAGAAGAGTGCCTCCCTTTCTTTTTGGATGGAGACGGTTCTCATGTGAAGGTTATTTATCCTCCCGTAGATTCTCTGCCCGCCGCGAATGCGGGCGGCCCTTCAGGTAGAAAGAAGATCGGAATTGTGGCGCGGTTAGATCCGGTCAAAGGATATTTCACGTTTTTGAAAGCGGCAAAAGAAATTCAGAAAAAGCATCCGGAGACAGAATTCCATGTTGCGGGCGCGGAGG
>JACPSV010000198.1 GCA_016193115.1 Elusimicrobiota bacterium | reverse complement strand
GAGGGTTGGTAGGGACCAACTCCGCGGGGACGTTCTTCCAGATCGAGAGGAGCACGGACTCACAGTTCAACCCGGCGTCCGGTCAGAGTGGATGGTCGGCGGATTTGACCTCCGCGTCCGTAAACTTAAACGCCAACAGCACGTACTATTTCCGTCTGCGCGCGCGAAACTGGGGAAGATTGGAGACGGACTATTCGACAATATTTTCCACGGTCACTCTGCCGGCTCCGCCTGAGATTTCCGGATACAGCGTGAATGTCACAAGTTTTGTGGTGTCTTTGACCAGCAACAGCAATCCTTTTGGCACGCGGTTTGAAATATCCACCACGACCGCGTTCACGGCCGCCTTCAGTTCCGGCGGGGCGATCGGATATGGAGTTCCAGCCATCGCTTTGTTGAGATCCGGTTTGTTGCCGAACACCACCTATACAATCTACGCGCGCGCTGTGAATGGGTTAGGTGTGCCGTCAGTTTCCATTAGTTTGACGACGTCCACATTAGCGACCACGCCTCAACCCGGCTCATTTAGCCAGGTGAATATCTCTAGTTTGACAACCCCGTGGACTTTGACAGGATTGGTTGGGAACAACTCCGCCGGAACAGAATTTCAGGTAGAGCGAAGCACGACGCCCGCGTTTAGCCCCTTGTCCGGACAAAACCCATGGTCGTCAGATTTGAGTTCCACACCGGTCAACCTTCTAGGCAACACGTCCTATTATTATAGGGTGCGCGCGCGCAACTGGAGCCGGATCCCAACCGATTTCTCGGAATCTTTCTCAACGGTCACGCGGGCAAACGCCGTGGAAGCGCCCGCCGCAAACATGGTGGCAATCACGTCCGCCGCCTTAACCTGGAATTTGCCTGCAAATCCTGCCAACGCGCCGGACACGCGCTACGTTCTAGAGGTTTCTACAAACGATTTTATGACCGTCATGCGTTCCAGCGCGACGATCACAAACGGAGCTACCGTGAAACCGTTGAGTCCGTCCACCGACTTTAAAGCGCGAGTCGTCTCACTCAACCGTTTCGGTTCCAGAACGTTGCCTTTAGGAGATTTTGCCTTTAGGACGAACGATGTACCGCCTTTGACTTATGACGTTGGAATCACCTCAATGACTACCTATTGGACCGGCGATATCGCTCCTCCGGGAAGCGAATATACCATCCAAATCGCGACATTAGTGGTTGGGAACGCCACATCCACTTATACCGAGAGAACCTGGACGATGGACATTTCTTCCTGGACTTTTGTGGACCTCTCCACGAACACGCAATACAGTTTCCGCGTTTTTTGGAGAGAGCCGCCCTCTCTGGACACCACCCTTCTGATCGCAGGCGCGACCAGAACTTTGGCGGCCGTGACGCCGGCTCCTTCCGTGGCGGTCTCCGGTTTTGACAGCGCGGAACTGCGGATCAGCAGCGGAACCAACCCCACAACCGCTCCCAACAATACGGAGTTTGCCATTTTGATTCAGATTGCGGCTCCCGCGAACAGTCCTCACAACGGGAAATACGTCCCTGCGCCGGCCGGCGGTTACAGCGATTTGGATAACGTCAGCGATACGCCCGTTTGGCGAACCTTGAGCCAGTGGGGCGGCAACAACACTTTAGCGTTGAAGAGTTTGATCGGAAGCACGGAGTACGGTTTCCGTGTGAAAGCAAGGAACGGGAACAGGATTGAGACTTCCTCCTCGCCCGCGGCCAGTCTCATATTTTTCCCGCGCGCTCCCAGAAACATTTGGATGAGAAACCAGCCGCCCTTCCGTCCGACCAGCGCCCTGTCACAAGGGACGTGGGTGAACGTTTTAATCACTTCCTTTACATCCATCAACTCATCGCATTATCACTATCGCTTTAACCAGGATGGCAACGATTCGGAAAATGTGGATAGCGCCGACACGAGTTATGGTTCCAACGAAGTGATCACAGTGACCGCCACCGCATCCGGCCCGTGGTACTTCCATGCCATGGGAGATACGTACGGGTTCTCCGGCAGCATAAACCATACGATCATAGGATCGTCCCGTTTTGAGGTCAAGGTGGACACGACGTCGCCTTCCATATCCAACCTGAGAGCGCAGTTTTCCCCGGATGACACGACCCCAATCCGGGACGGAGTCACCACACCCAGACGACAACCTAACTTTGTCTGGTCGTCTCCTCTGACGGATACGATCAGCGAGTCTCCCATCACAGGTTACTCCACGGTTTTTTCCACCACAACCGATCCCGGCAACGCAGCCGTACCCGAAGTGGTGAGGACGACCCAAACATTTGCTCATTTCCCCGTGGGATCTACGTCCGATAGAACGAGCGGCACCTACTATTTCCGCGTCAAAGCCAAAGATTCCGCAGGAAACTGGGGGAACTCTTCCCTTTTCGTTTATAAGTTTCAGGAAGATTTGGCCAAACCCATTCCTTCCGTTCAACAAGTTTCCGGCGCGCAAGGCGTGGACGGCCGTTACTTGAGTGTAGGAAGTTCTCCTACGATCAAGTTTACGTTTGGAGAAGACATGAAAGAAAATACGGTTGTGTCCACTCGAAACATACTGATGACCGGTATTCGAGACAATAACGGGACCGCGAGAGTCCTTCCGACGACTTGCACTCTCACCTACGATTCCGCAAACCGTGTTGTTGAGATCACTCCCGTCAACCAACTCAATCGCGGCTGGCTCTATGAGGTGACGGTCACCACGCGTGTCCTGGATTTAGGAGAGAACCCTATCGAAGTGGAAAAGAAGATCAAGTTTGAGGTTCTGATGGACCGTTCCCGCACGAACCAGTTCGTGGCCGCGGACGGAAAAACGAAAGTCGTCATTCCGCCGGGAGCCATGCCGGAAGATATTACGATCAACATTTCTGTGGTCAGCGGCGGTGTGGACGCCGCGCCCAACAACGGTCAGTTCGCCATCGGTCCGGAAGGATCGCCGTTCCGGGGGTTCCATGCCTTGCAATACGCGTCCGCTAATTCCCTGAACGCCGCCAATGACAAGATCAAGACAATCGTGGGATCCTTCGCTCAGCCGGTCACGATCCGTGAATTTGCAGCAATCAATGGCAGCGGACAGCAGGTCACCTCTAACTTTAATTCCGCTGTGACTGTGAACCTTCCTTACCTGGATGCGGATAACGACGGTTATGTGGACGGCACCAGCCCTAAAGTTAAGGCCAGCAAATTGACCGCTTACGTTTTAGATGAGACCAGCCAAATTTGGCACAAAGTTCCGAACACCACCGTAGATTCCGGCGGCAAATCCGTCTCGCTCCCAGTGAGCCATTTTTCCGTCTATGCTCTCATGGGCGCGCCGGACAACGACGTCTCTCAAAGCTACGCGTACCCCGTGCCTTACAGGCCGTCGCAAGGTCATTCCAAAGTCACGTTCGCAAATCTGCCCAGCGAGGGGAACATCCGCATTTACACGGTGGCCGGCGATTTAGTGAAGAAGATTGATTTTCTTGCTTCCAGCGGAGAGAGCAAATACGAATGGGACGTCAAGAATTCCGGCGGCGAAGACGTGGCGTCCGACGTCTACCTATATGTCATCGAAAGCGGCGGCAACAAAAAGAAAGGCGAACTGGTGATCGTAAGATGAAGAATAGATTCCTAATATCTCTTGTATTTCTTTTCTTCATCCTTCATTCCCTGGGTACAGTTTCAGCGGCGCCGGGGAAAGGGAGTGGGAGCCATTTGCGCGTGGACGTGGGTGGCCGTCCTGTGGCCATGGGAGGCGTCCAATTTGCCAGCGAAAAGAGTCTCTTCAGCCAATTTTACAATCCGGGGTTGTTAGGATGGGTGAATCAGAAAGAAGTTGGACTGATGCACAACGAGTATCTTCTGAACGTGAGACAGGAGGTCGTGGGATACGCGCATCCATTGGAAAATGATTGGGGAGTGCTCGGCGGAGCCATCAACTATTTTGGGTATGGGGACATTGCGGGTTACGATTCTCTAGGGAAAAAGACGGGGGATCTAGGCGCCAGCGACATGGTTTTGAGCGGAAGTTGGGGCAAGAGATTGGATTTCACCGTCAAGGAAGTGAAGATTGAAGATTTTGGAGTGGGGGGCAGCTTGAAAATTCTGCGCCGGAGTTTGGCGGGCGTGAGCGGGATTGGGTTTGCGGTGGACGCCGGGTTCATATACCCCATTCGCTGGGGATATTTGGACCGGATGAAGGTGGCCGGCGCGATCCTGAACGTTTCCAACGGACTGAAACTGGAAGGATCTACGGACGATCTCGGCAGCGTCTTGCGGTTAGGCGTTGCGCAGTCCTATTGGGGAGAAGCGATGACGGTGGGTGTGGACGGCGTGGTGGGAGGAGGATCGAGTTTCCATCCTGCCGTCGGACTTGAATACAAAATTTTGAAGATGGTTTCTTTGCGAGCGGGATACAAAGGATCCAAAGATTTGGTGAAGAATTTTACATACGGGATAGGATTTGAGAATCCTCTTTTCAGCGTGGATTACGCGTTTGTGCCGTTTGGCGATTTGGAAGATACGCACCGGGTGAGTCTCGTGTACCGGTTTGGGAAGAGCCGCGAGAAGCCCAGAGCGGACGCGCAGTTGAGGGAGAAATTGAAGGACGCCAAGACACTCTACGCGCAAGGTCTGCTTGTGGACGCGTATTTAATTGCGATGCAGGTGAACCACGTCGCTCCCTGGCTGGACGAGAACCGAAAATTGT
This sequence comes from Elusimicrobiota bacterium, assembly GCA_016193115.1. GTDB lineage: Bacteria > Elusimicrobiota > Elusimicrobia > 2-02-FULL-39-32 > 2-02-FULL-39-32 > JACPSV01. Next base: position 227 of record JACPSV010000198.1, on the reverse strand, counting down.
TGCAGACGATTCAAAAAGGGTTTAAAGAACTGGAAGAAAGCGACAAGAAAGAAAAGATTCTGACTCAAATTAACGGTCTCTTCGACCGCGGCGAGAACTTCTTCAACGAAGGAAACCTCATCAACGCCCGTCTGGACTTCCAGGCCGTTTTAGGATTGCAGCCCGACCACGCGGCGGCTCTGGGATACTTGAAACAGATCGAAGGCCAGTTCCAATCTTTTGTGGAG
>JACPSV010000108.1 GCA_016193115.1 Elusimicrobiota bacterium | reverse complement strand
ATCCCCATCTCCGTTTTGCTCGCGTTTATTCCCATGTATTTTCTTGGGGTCACGTCCAACATCATGTCTCTTGCGGGCATTGCTATTTCCATCGGAGTTCTAGTGGACGGCGCGATTGTAGAGGTGGAGAACGCCTACAAGAAACTTCAACTTTGGGACGAGAATGGAAGGGTAGGGGACTATCACGAGGTGCGCTTAAACGCGCTCAAAGAAGTGGGACCTTCCGTATTTTTTTCATTGCTTGTGATTGCGGTGGCCTTCATGCCGGTGTTCACGCTGGTGGATCAGGAAGGACGGCTTTTCAAGCCGCTCGCTTACACAAAAAATTTGGCAATGGCCATCGCCGCTATTTTGGCGATCACTTTAGATCCTGCCATGCGCATGATGTTTACCCGCATGGACTACTCTCATTTCAAGCCTCGGTGGATATCCTGGCTGGTGAACACAATCACGGTCGGGAAATACTATCCCGAAGAAAAACATCCCATCAGCAAAATCCTCTTTAAGGTGTATGGGCCTGCCTGCCATTTTGTTTTGAAATATCCAAAATCCACAATTGTCGCCGCCGTCCTGATGGTGTTTACGACTCTCCCAGTCTATTTGAAACTTGGCTCAGAGTTCATGCCTCCCCTTTATGAGGGGTCGCTTCTCTACATGCCGACCACGTTGCCGGGCATCTCAGTCACGGAAACGCAAAAGCTGCTTCAGACGCAGGACAAAGTTCTAAAATCGTTCCCGGAGGTAGAACGCGTGTTTGGAAAAGCCGGTCGCGCGGAAAGTTCAACGGATCCGGCCCCTTTCTCCATGATGGAAACCACGGTTCTGCTCAAACCTCAAGACCAATGGAGGAAAAAAGATCGTTGGTATTCCTGGATGCCTGGGATACTCAAAAAGCCCCTCCAACACATTTGGCCGGACCACATTTCTAAAGATGATTTGATCGAAGAAATGGATTCTAAGATGCGGTTTCCCGGATCGGTCAACGCATGGACGATGCCCATCAAGAACCGCATTGACATGCTTTCTACAGGCATTCGCACCCCCATCGGCATCAAGATATTGGGCGGAGACCTGAAAGAGATAGAACGGTTAGGCACCCATATTGAAAGCATCATCCAAGGCGTGCCCGGAACGCGAAGCGTTCTTGCGGAGAGAACCGCGGGAGGATACTTCCTCGATTTTACTTTGAAGCGGGACCAGTTGGCTCGTTATGGGTTGAGCGTCAAAGAAGCGGAGATGGTCATCATGTCTGCGATCGGAGGCGAACCGGTCACAACCACGGTGGAAGGACGGGAACGTTACACGGTGAATGTCCGTTATGCCCGAGAGTTGCGCGACAACCTGCCCAAACTGCGCCGCGTGCTTGTGCCCACAATGTCCGGCGCTCAAATCCCTTTAGAACAGATTGCCGATATCTCTCTTTCCTATGGGCCGGCCATGATTCGGGACGAAAATGGAATGCTCTCCGGCTACGTTTATGTGGATCTGATGGGACGGGACATCGGCGGCTACGTGGAAGAGGCCAAAAAAATTGTTCAAGAAAAACTGACTTTGCCCACGGGCTATTCGCTGATTTGGAGTGGTCAATATGAAAACATGCTGCGGGTGAGAGAGCGTCTCAAAGTTGTCGTGCCCATTACGATCTTCCTTATTTTTGTTCTGCTTT
>JACPSV010000107.1 GCA_016193115.1 Elusimicrobiota bacterium | reverse complement strand
CTCGTCACCGTAGGATTGGCCGACAACGTGCGCGTAGAAGAGGTTACCACCGTTGTCTGCGTGGATGCGCTGGAACTGCTATCATTCGCGCCCGCCATGAACCCATAGACCGTGTTGGCGGTCAATCCTGTAATCGCCAGTGTAGTATTGGATCCTGACACGATCCCTTTAGATGAGTTGCTCACCGCATAGTGACCGCCGGTTCCTGTAGATAGTGTGAGTGTCGTCCCTGCAGGGTTATTGTTCGCTCCTAAGGTTACGCTGATACTGGTCGTGTATATCTGGAAACTCGTGATCGTAGGCGCCGTTGCGCGGGTCCTTGTGCTGATCTCGTTGCCCGATGCGCTCTGCGTAGATGCGCTCCCCGTCCCGTCAAACGCTCCTACGTTCAAATCATAAGCCGTGTTCGGGTTCAGCCCTGTGATCGTCATCGTCGTCAGCTGCCCTGCTCCGGACACCACTCCTACCGTAGAGCTCGCTATCCCAAACGCGTTCGTGGATACCGATAACCCTGTCCCTGCCGGGTTGGAATTTGGATGAATGTTCACCACAACGGACGTCGCAAATACCTGAAAACTGGAAACCGTAGGTGAAACAGCTAAAGTTGATGTGGAGCTTGTGATAGTTGCATTTTGTGTGGAAGTTCCTGCCGCAGCTCTTACTCCAGCCTGAAAACTATAAACTGTGGATGTGGATAAATTGGAAATGACCAGGGTTGTGTTCGCGCCCGCGATGATTCCTTTAGAAGAGTTGGCGACATCATAAAAACCGCCCGTCCCTGTAGAAATCATGAGAGCATCCCCATTCGGATTCCCATTGGCGCCCATTGTCACTGATATCGAAGTTGTAAATACTTGAAAACTCGTGATGGTCACACCACTGCCAGTAGTTGTGGTCGATGCGACAACCGTCACTGCTTGCGTAGAAGCTCCGTCTGTACCGTCCCTAGCTCCCGCTTGAACCCCATAGGCCGTACTCCCGGTAAGTCCTGTGATGAATAAAGTAGTCTCCGCTCCTGCGATAATCCCAATAGAAGAGTTTGCAACATCGAAATGCCGTCCCGTACCCGTAGAAATTACAATCACGGTGCCCACAGGGTTTCCGTTCGCCCCTAACGTCACAGAAATACTCGACTGAAATGCTTGATAACTCGTGATCGTGGGTAGCGCAGCCAATGTACTCGTACCGAGAGCAACAATGTTAATATTTGTACTTGCGCTAACACCGCTCTCCACGGCTCCTGCCCAAAAATCATAAAGTGTCGCAGTAGAGAGATTGGATATGACTAAAATGGTATTTGCGCCTGCTACAATGCCTTTGGATGAGTTAGCCACATCAAACGTGGAAGCATTCCCTGTAGATACCATCAGCGCTGTGCCCACTGGATTGCCATTGGCTCCTAAAGTGACAGAAATTGATGTTGTAAAAATTCTGAAACCAATCGGACCGGGAGAACTTGCTAATGTGCGAGTGGATGTTATAATCGTCACGCTTTGGGTGACAGCATTGACTGTATTGTCTCGGGCTCCTGCCTGGAATCCATAAGTTGTATTCGGTGTTAAACCAGGAATAATTAGTGTAAAGAAACCTTCCACAGCATCAGCTAAACTCAAAATCCCAGCGGATGAATATGCAACATCAAAATGGCCGTTCGTCCCTGTGGAAACAACGACTCGAGTTCCATTTGTAATTCCACTGGTACTAAAAACAACAAGAAAATTAGTTTCGCCAGCGTTCGTGCCTTGATCCCAACTTCCTAATATAGGCACAGCCGCTAACGTGCTTGTGGAAGCCGTGATGATCGTTGTCTCTGTAGACGTTCCCGCAGAAGCTCTTACCCCAGCCTGAAAACTATAGGCCGTCGCAGAAGATAAGTTTGAGATCACAAAAGTTGTATTGGCGCCCGCGATGATTCCCTTTGAAGAGTTAGCAACATCGTAAAACCCACCCGTCCCCGTAGAAATCATGAGAGCGTTCCCACTCGGGTTACCGTTCGCGCCCACCGTCACGCTGATACTTGTCGCAAATATCCTGAAACTCGTAATCGTGGGTGGCGCAACCAACGTGGTGGTGCTGATCTCGTTCCCAGCCGCGCTCTGCGTGGATGCGCCTCCTGTACTATCAAACGCTCCTACGTTCAAATCATAGGCCGTGTTCGGAATCAGCCCGCTGATCGTCATCGTGGTTAGCTGCCCTGCTCCGGACACCACTCCTACCGTAGAGCTTGCCACTCCAAAAGAATTCGAGGAGATGGATATCTTAGTTCCTGCGGGATTCGTGTTCGGATTTATGTTCACTACGACAGATGTCGCAAAAACCTGAAAGCTGGAGACCAGAGGCGCTGCCGCCAGCGTGCTTGTAGATTCAGTAATGGAAACAGGTCGAGTGGATGTTGGGTTATTATCGGCTCTGCGTGCTCCTGCTTGAAAACCATAAACAGTGGCTGTAGATAGATTGGATATGACCAGAGTTGTGGTGGACGGTCCCATAATGCCTATGGAAGAATTGCTGACATCAAAGTAACTGCCCGCTCCTGTTGAAATCATGACAGGAGTCCCGGTTGCATTGCCGTTCAATCCTAGGGCAACAGAAATGGAAGTCGTAAATATCTGGAAACTTATAATCGCCGGCGCATTGACATCGGTTGTGGTAGAAATTTCAATTCCATCAGCGCTTTGGGTTGAAGCGTTGGCGCCAGGATCAAACGCTCCAACTTGCAGCATATACAGCGTGTTGGCTTCTAAATTAGTCATCGTCAACCTCGTTGGGTTCCCGGAAACGACTCCTACAGAAGAGGTATTCGCAGCAAAGTTGGACGAAGAAATAGATAGTCCAGTCCCATTGGGATTTCCGCTTGGATCAACAAAAACCGTAATAGAAGTCGCAAACACCTGGAATCCCGTCATCAACGGAATGGTTGCCGATGTCGCGGTGGAAGCTGTTACAATGGTGGTTTGAGTATCCGCCCCGCTGGCACTGCCTCTGGTCCCCGCTTGAAAACTGTAAACTGTGGCGGTGGTCAATCCAACGATGGTCAATGTGGTCGCGACAGTGTCATAAATCCCGATGGAAGAGTTGGTAACCGTAAAGTGGCCGCCTGCGCCCGTAGATATCACAAGGGGAATGCCTGGCGGATTGCCATTCAATCCCATCACAATTTGTATGGAGGTGCGGTACACTTGGAAACTTGTGATTGTGGGAGGCATTGTCCGTGTCCTGGTACTGATCTCGTTGCCCGAGGCGCTCTGCGTGGAAGCGCCGCCTGTCGTGTCAAACGCGCCAACGTCTAAGTTGTAGGTTGTGTCCACAGTCAGCCCCGTGATCGCCAATGTCGTCGGATTGCCCGCGACAATTCCTACGCTGGAAGTGTTCGCTGCAAACCCGTTCGTGGATATCGAGATTCCTGCCCCATTTGAGTTTCCATTCGGATTGATAGTGACGGAAATTGAGGTTGCAAACACTTGGAAACCCGTCACTATGGGCGGCGCGGCCAATGTGCTGGTCGTCAGAGTCACAACGGTGGTTTGGGTAGCCGCTCCGCTAGATCCGTCTCTGACTCCCGCCTGGAAACTGTAAACTGTGCCGCTAGTTAACCCAATGATGGTCAATGCGGTTGTAGCGCCGTCATAAATCCCGACAGAAGAGTTGGTCACCTCATAGTGATTGCCTGTGCCCGTGGAGATCATGAGTGGGGTGCCGGTTGGATTGCTATTCAACCCCATCACAATTTGTATGGAAGTTGTAAATATTTGGAAGCTAGTGATTGTGGGCGGCGCGGCCAAAGTGCTGGTCGTCAAAGTCACAATCGTGGTCTGAGTGGCCGCCCCGCTGGTACTGTCTCTGGCGCCTGCCTGAAAACTGTAGACCGTGGCAGTGGTCAACCCAACGATAGTCAATGTGGTTGTAGCGCTGTCATAAACCCCGACAGAAGAGTTGGTAACCGCGTAGTGACCGCCTGTGCCGGTTGAAATCATAAGTGGGGTACCGGTGAGATTGCCGTTCAATCCCATCACGATTTGTATGGAGGTGCGGTACACTTGGAAGCTTGTGATTGTGGGTGGGGAAGCGGCTGTTGTGGTGGAGAACTCGGGGCCTGTCGGACTTTGCGTGGAAGCGTTGATACTGCTTTCAAAAGCGCCGATCTGCATGGTCGTATAGGCCGTGTTGGGAG
>JACPSV010000100.1 GCA_016193115.1 Elusimicrobiota bacterium | reverse complement strand
GAGGTCGGGAAATACTTGAAACCATTCGATCTTAAGGATAAAGTCGTCCTCATTACGGGAGCTTCTTCCGGGATAGGACGGGCGACGGCCGCGGCGTTTGCAAGGGAAGGCGCCAGAATCGCGCTCGTTTCGCGGGATCTCTTCCAACTGCAGAAAACCGCGGATCAAATAAAATCGGAAAATGGAATAGCGGAAATTTTTCCTCTGGATCTCTCTCAGATCGAGAAGATTCCTGGCACAATCAATTCCATAAAACAGAAACTAGGGTCGGTAGATGTGTTGGTCAACAATGCGGCCTACGCGGTGTTAGGGCTAGTGGAAGATTGTCCCGTGGATCAATACCGGAAAAATTTTGAGGTCAACTTTTTCGCTCCTATCGCTCTGATTCAAGCCGTTTTGCCGGACATGAAACAAAAGATGTCCGGACAGATCATCAATATCAGTTCGGGTGTAGGACGCCGAGCGTTGCCGGGCGTCTCATCCTACTCCTCTACCAAATTTGCTTTGAATGGTTTGACCGAAAGTTTGCGTTTAGAAGCGCGTCCCTATGGAATTGACGTCGTGCTTATTTTTCCGGGACGAGTGGAAACTAATTTCCATGAGCGGATGGAATCCTACGGTTGTTTGGACCGTAAGCTACCTCCCATTCCCATGCAACCGCCGGAGAAAATTGCGCAGCTCATTCTGAGCGCTTCCCGGAATAGGCGAAGGGAAGCATCAATTTTGGGACCGGGGTGGATTGGGTACCATTTGAACTATTGGGCGCCCAGTCTGGTGGATCGGTTACTATTCAAAAAGTTCCCGACCTGAATGTTCGGGTTCGACATGAGGAGATTTCAATGAGTTTTCCGGTTACACGTTTGAGAAGGTTGAGAAAATCTGAATCGCTGCGCCGATTGGTGAGGGAAACGTCTCTTGCGGTGGACGATCTCATCCTGCCTCTTTTTATAAGGCGCGGGAAGGGCATCCGGCGACCCATTGGTTCCATGCCGGGACAGTTTCAGCTTTCCGTGGATCAGGCGGTTCGGGAAGTCAAAGAATCAAAAAAATTGGGAATTCCAGCGGTGATCCTTTTTGGCATTCCGGACAAAAAGGATGATTTGGGTTCCGAATCCTACGATCCGGAAGGAATTATCCAGGTTGCGATCCGAGAGATTAAAGATCAGGCGCCGGGAATGATTGTGATTGCGGACTGCTGTTTTTGCGAGTATACCAGCCACGGCCATTGCGGAATCATCAAAAAGAGTTCCGGTCAAGATGGATTTGTTCTGGACAACGACGCCACTCTGGAAGTTTTGGCTAAAGCAGCCGTCTCCCAAGCGGAGTCGGGAGCGGATGTGATTGCTCCTTCCGGAATGGTGGATGGCATGGTAAAAACGATCCGCTCCGCCCTGGATGAAAACGGATTTTCCGATCGGGCGATACTGGCTTACTCAGCGAAGTATGCCTCCGCATTTTATGGACCTTTTCGGGATGCGGCGGAAGGAAAACCCCAGTTTGGGGATCGTAAGAGTTACCAAATGGATACGGCAAATTTTAGGGAAGCATTGCGGGAAGTCGCGCAGGATATTAAGGAAGGCGCGGATATGGTCATGGTTAAACCGGCGCTCTCTTATCTGGACATTGTTGGGAAAGTTAAGGACCGTTATAACCTGCCTGTCGCCGCTTAGGGGACAGGCTTCGCGGGAATCTAGCCGGCGGAAAATCTGTGACTGAGCATCAGCGAAGAAATGGTTTTTCCTTGGATGTTGTAGGAGAAAAACCATTCTGGATTCCCGCTTTCGCGGGAATGACGTCAATTAGGTTAACTCCTAAGGAGTAGAGGGTTTATGACAAGAAATAGGACAAAACTAAAATCGTTCAAGAAATTTAAACCGCCTGTGACGGTGGCCGTGGTGGGAGCGGGAGCTGTGGGGAAAGAGATGGTTCGGATTTTGTGGGAGAGAAATTTTCCCATCAAGGAGTTGCGCGTTCTGGCGCGTTCTGCCAGAACCATCGAGGTGGACGGCAAAGAGGTCCCGGTTCAGGAAACCACGCCGGATTCGTTTGAGGGTGTTCAGATCGCTCTTTTCGCGGGAACGGAGGGAGAAAAAGGAGCGGCCGTGGTTTTTGGGAAAGAGGCCATTGCCCGCGGAGCGGTCGTGATTGACAATGGATCGGATTTCCGGATGGATCCCAAAGTTCCGCTGGTTATTCCCGAAATCAACGCGCAGGATGTGGCTTGGCATCAAGGTATGATCGCGAACCCAAACTGCACAACAGCCGTGCTTTTAATGGCGGTAGCGCCCATTTATAGGAAGTTTGGGGTCAAAAAAGTGATTGTTTCCACTTACCAGGCCGTCTCCGGCGCGGGAGCAAGAGGTGTTGAGGATCTGCGAACACAGTCTCAGGAGTTTCTGAAAGATGGGAAAGTTTCTGGTTACGGCATATTTCCCGACCCGATCGCATTTAACGTCTTGGCTCACAATTGGAAGATCGAATCGGAAGGATATTCCAATGAGGAGATGAAG
>JACPSV010000155.1 GCA_016193115.1 Elusimicrobiota bacterium | reverse complement strand
GAATCAAATCCTGGCTATGCATTGGGCAGGGCCTCGATTCCGGGTAAACTTTTTCCTTCCATGAATTCCAGGCTTGCGCCTCCGCCCGTAGAAATGTGGGAAATGTCTTTCGCGCAGCCGCTCAAGTTCAACGCCGCTACGGAGTCTCCGCCGCCGACGACGCTAAAAGCGCCTTTTCGGGTCGCTTCCGCCACCCAGCGCGCGCAAGAGGTTGTTCCCGAACTGAACTCGGGAATCTCAAAAACTCCCAGAGGCCCGTTCCAAAAAATGGTTTTAGCGGAGAGAACCAGTTGTTTCAACTGGGAGATGGATTTAGGTCCGATATCCACCCCGATCCATTTGTCCTGAATGTTTTGATCTTGCGTGATCTGAGTTTTGCTCCCCTTTTCCAATTTTTCCGCGATCAGGTGATCGAGAGGCAAAACAAGTTTGGAAGAATTACCGTTCAAAGACTTTGCAAAATCAAAACGTATAGCTCATGCCTCCTCCGATCAGAATATGGTCGGATTTAGGGAGCAGGTTTTGGATGACGTCAATCTTATCCGAAACTTTTGCGCCTCCCAGAATTGTCAGGAACGGGGTTTCTGGTTGGCGCAGTATTTTGCTGAGAGCCTGAATCTCTTTTTCCAACAGAAAACCAGACGCGCTGGGGATATGTTTGGAAACTCCCACCGTAGAAGCATGGCCACGATGGACGGCGCCAAACGCGTCCTGAACGAAGATCTGAGCCAAAGAAGCGAGCTCCTGAGCGAAGGAAGAATCATTTTTCTCTTCTTCGGGATGGAACCTTAGATTTTCCAGAAGCAAAACCTGAGAACCCTGAAGTTTCGCGGCCGCTTCTTTCGCCTCTGCACCCACGCAGTCTTTGGCAAAGAACACCGTTTGGTTCAGATGTTTTTGTAAACATTGGGCGATCGGCTCTAAGGAATATTTTAGGTTCGCAGTTCCTTTAGGCCGCCCCAGATGCGCGCAGAGCAGTACGGAAGCTTTTTGATCCAAGAGGTAACGTAGGGTGGGTAGAGATTCTATGATGCGGGTCTCGTCCGTTACTCTGCCATCCTGGATGGGAACGTTGAAATCCACCCGTACCAGAACTTTTTTGCCCTGGCAGTCTATGCTCCGAACCGATCTTTTGTTCAAAGGCGCCAACTCCGGAATCTAAAAGTTTCTTAGTTTTTAGAAGAGATATAGTCCACCAGATCTACGACCCGGTTGGAATAACCCCACTCGTTATCGTACCAGCCAAATACTTTCACAAGGTTACCGTCCATGACGTCCGTGGAAAGAGAGTCAAATATGCAGGAGTGGTCGTTCCCGTTGAAATCTTTGGAGACCAGAGGAGAATCAATGTATTGCAGATACTTGGAAAGGTTTCCGGTCGCCGCTTTTTTGAACGCTTCGTTGATTTCCTCTTTGCTGGTTCCCTTTTCGATTTCTGCAGCCAGATCTACCAGAGAAACGTTGGGCGTGGGCACGCGGATGGCGATCCCGTTCAGTTTGCCTTTCAGTTCCGGAATCACAAGACCGATCGCTTTAGCCGCTCCGGTTGTGGTTGGGATCATGGATTGGCCTGCGGCGCGCGCGCGTCTCAAATCCTTGTGCGGAAAATCCAATATGACCTGATCGTTCGTGTAGGAATGGATCGTGGTCATGAGTCCGCGTTTCACCTTAAAACTTTCGTTCAGGATTTTAACGATCGGCGCCAAACAGTTGGTGGTGCAAGAAGCGTTGGAGAGAATATGGTGTTTTGCGGGATCATATTTTTGTTCGTTGATTCCCATGCAGATCGTGATGTCTTCTCCCTTCGCCGGAGCGCTGATGACAACTTTTTTCGCGCCTCCCAGCATGTGCGCTTTGGCTTTTTCCGCGTCCGTAAAACGGCCCGTAGATTCAATCACAATATCCACGCCTAAATCTTTCCATGGCAGTTTGGCGGGATCTTTCTCCGCGATCACCCGCAGCTCTTTTCCGTCAATGAAAATCGAAGAATCTTTGGCTTCCACGGTTCCGGGATAAACGCCAAAATTAGAGTCATACTTAAAGAGATAAGCGGACGTCTTGGCGTCCGTAAGGTCGTTGACCGCTACAAATTGGATATTCTTATTTTTGAGTCCTGCTTTTAAGACCAACCGTCCTATTCTTCCAAACCCATTGATACCAACTCGAACTGGCATGTTTTTTCTCCTTTATAGTGTGTGTGTTCCCAGACCATTTTGACTAGGAAAACGGTAGTATACTAAATTTTCTAAGCGAGGGCTACCGTGAGGGAGAGGACTTTTTTCGCTTTAGCGCGGAGTAGAACTTGCGCGCAGGATTGAAGAGTGGTTCCGGTGGTGCAGACATCGTCAATCAAGAGAACATTTTTGTCCAAAATGGCGGCGGGATTCCGGACTTCAAACAGGGATTCCATGTTCCGAATCCGCTCTGCCCTGGGAAGATGCGCTTGCGGAGGAGAATTCCGCGTCCGCAGGAGGGCTGATTCTGCGACCGGAATCAGGCGAGAATCCTGCCGGATCAGTTCCCTTAAGTTTTGCGCCAGGAGAAGAGATTGGTTATATCCTCTTTCCCGCAATCGCGCGGGATGCAGTGGAACCGGAACAAAAACTTCGCTTTCCCTGAGTTGCGAGATCCGTTTCCAAATTTGGTAAAGGAGCGGCGCAAGAGTATGAGAGAGTCGCGATTTTTGTTGATATTTGAATTCCATGATCAGATTTCTAAGTATCCCTTCAAATCTTCCGTAGGCGTAATGAGGGGACGACTGAGTTTCCAGTGGACGCAAGGATTGGAAACAATCGGGACACACATCTTGGTTAGAGTCATAAGGGAGAGTATCTCTGCATCCTAGACAGCGTTTAGGGTATAACCAGTGGAGTAAGGCTAGACCTGCGTTTTTTACGACGCCTCTTTCCCTCAAGGGATTAGAATTGGATGGTGATGGTGGTGGAGAATGTGATGGTTTGTAAATCATCTTCTTTTTTCACTTTGTTGAATATACGGGAATAGGAACCTCCAAAATTGACGCGCACGTTCGGGGTAATTTCCAAGTCCCCGTTTGCGCCGGAGTCTAAGGTGTCCCGGCTGCCCGTTTCGTCCACGCCGTTACGCACCATGCTGTACCGGATGGAAGAGGTTAGAATCAAGCGGTTCGAGAGTTTCAGTTGTTTTCCCAGAGGCAGCCGGAAAAATCTGGGAACGTTGATGTCGCCGTAGATTTGCAAGGCGGCATTGCGGTTGACGATATCCGATGTTTTTTTCCCCCTTCCGTCCTCCGTTTCGCTTTGGTTCTGGTCATAGCGAGGGGTGAAACGCCAGTTTCCCCACTTGAGCGTGGTGATGACTTGTCCGTTGAATCCTTTGGACGTGGTCTTGCTCGTCACCTGGTTGATTTGTAGATTCTCATCTTGAGAGACGGCGTTCGTGTAACCGGCTGAGAATTGCAAGAGTCTAAAAAGCGTGAATGTGAAGTCCGAACCGATATTAAATCCGGTATTGCGGGTCTGATCCCGCACCTCCGTAATTCGTTCCTGATAGTTTGCGTTTAGGCGCGTATCGCTCATCCAGCGGGTGAGAAAGAAGACTCTTTCCAGCTCATAGGTGGAAACAACGAAGTCGGGCCAGACGCGGCTATAGGAAAAGGATTGGGTTCCCGTGGTGTCTCGCTTGGTTTTTGATTCCGTGAATGTGCCGGTCGTGTTGATGTTTTTCATCGGAGACCAGAGTTTGCTTCTTAAGAAATGGAGACCTTCAAAAGGAGACCACCGCCCGGAAATTCGAGGGGAATCCGTAGCGGTCAGGTTCGTGCGTCGGGCATGGGAATTTTGCCGGCTCGTATCCAAAGACCGGTCTCGGATTAAAAGCAGATCCAACGATTTGTCTCGAATCACGCTTTCGTAGCGGGAATCGAAATTGGAGTTCATGTTGTCGTAGGTGTCGGCGTCGCTCACCGTGTAACCTCCGGAAAAATTCATGCTGTTGATCAAAGGGTTGATCGAACGGACAAAAGGAATATATTGGAATATGTCCCGCGGGGAGACGGATCCGGAAACATCGGCGTTGGAAGAACGGTTGATATTTTTTAGACGACCGCGCTTAAACGTTTCCGTGCCAAAGATGACTTCGTTCACATTGTAAGTTTCGTTGGTGCTGATGGAATAGTTGAAGCTGGGCGTGAGCCAGGAAGTCAACCTCAGAGATCCGGAAAGGCCCGCATTTTGGTTGAACGTTTTGTCATATCCTTCCAGAGTGGACAACAGATCAAGGGATACGGATTTTTGCAGGTCCAACTGGTTCCTGGATTCGGAAGTTTTGCTCCGGCTGTAGGAGGGACTAAAGTTAAATCTGGGAAAGGGCTGGAAAGAGGTTCGCATGCTGTGACTTTCCTCGTTGCTGCCGGTATCGGTGTTTTCCAGGGTGAGCCGTTTGGAGGATTCCCGGTAATTGAAACTGTAAGAAACGGAAGTAGGAAGAGGTTTGAACGTTAGGAACCGTGTCGGCAAGAAATCGGGTTGCCAGGGGAAACTGTAACTGCTGCCCGTCCGGTAACCCCTGTTTTCGTCTTCTCTGAATTCCTGGTCAATGTTAGCGAGGGAATGATCCGCGGA
>JACPSV010000099.1 GCA_016193115.1 Elusimicrobiota bacterium | reverse complement strand
GATTCGCCTGAGTTTGGGTTTAGAAAGCGCCAAAGTTTGGGTCGCCAAAACGTCTTTGATCTGCGTCGTCCCAATTCCAAACGCAAGAGCGCCAAACGCGCCGTGCGTGCTGGTGTGGCTGTCTCCGCACGCAATCGTCATGCCCGGTTGAGTCAGTCCCAACTCAGGGCCAATCACGTGCACAATTCCCTGTTTCGCGCTTTTGAAATCGAAAAAGCGCACGCCGAACTCTTGGGTATTCTTCTCCAGGGCAACCAACATCTCTTCCGCCAAAGGATCCTGCAGGGGGCGAGACTGAACGTCCGTAGGCACAATATGATCTACAGTGGCAAAAGTGTTTTGAGGAAAGAGAACTTTGAGTTTGGATTCCCGCAACATTTGGAACGCCTGCGGGCTGGTAACTTCGTGAATCAGGTGAAGTCCTATAAAGACCTGATCTTTCCCGTTCGGAAGTCTCCGCACCGTGTGGAGAGACCAGATTTTATCTAACAGGCTTTGGCTCACAGTTTTTTGAAGAGGAGGTTTCGTTTGACTTCGGAGATGGCGCGCGTCACGTCAATCTCGCGCGGACAGGCGTCCGAACAGTTAAATATGGTTCGGCAACGCCAGACTCCTTCCCTCGAGTCTAAAACGTTGAGTCTCTCTTCTTTGGCCTTGTCCCTGGAATCAAACAGGAACCGGTGCGCCTGCACGATGGCGGCAGGCCCCACATAGTTCGGGTCGGACCAAAACGAAGGGCAGGCCGTGGTGCAGCAAGCGCAGAGAATGCATTTTGTCGTGTCGTCAAACCGTTCCCGCTCGGCAGGAGACTGCAGACGTTCCTTTTCCGGTACCGGATCCTCGTTTTGAAGATACGGCTGCACAGAACGGTACTTCTCAAAAAATGATTTCATGTCCACTACCAAATCTTTGACGATCTTAAACCCTTTGAGCGGCTCAATGACGATGGGCTGTTTCAAGTTTTTGACCAGAACCTTGCAAGCCAGCATGTTTCGTCCGTTGATCTGCATCCCGTCCGAACCGCAAATTCCGTGCGCGCAAGACTTGCGTAACGTGAGTGACCCGTCTAAAACGCCTTTGACCTGCAAAATCGCGTCCAAGACCCTGTCCGTCGGCTCGCACTCCACCGCATAATTCTCAAAGTGCGGTTTGGAGTCTTTTTCTGGGTTGAAACGTTGTATCCTAAGTTCTACCTTCAATATTTTCGCTCCTGGGGCTGGAATTGGGTGATGACGACATTTTTGTAGTTCAACCGGACCGCGCCATGGCTCATACTTGCCAAACTATGTTTGAGCCATTGTGCGTCGTTCCGTTTGGGATAGTCTTCCCGGTAATGGGCGCCGCGCGATTCCTGACGCGCCAATGCGGCCTCGACCGTAACCAGAGAAAGATCCATCAGGTTCCCCAACTCCATCGCGTCCAACAAATCCGAGTTAAAAACCTGGCTTTTGTCCGAGATCGCGAGCCGGGAATACCTGTCCTTCAGTTTCAAAACTTCTGAGCGCGCCTCTTGAAGTCCGGACTCCGTGCGGAAAACTCCGCACTTGTCCATCATTACGCTTTGCAGCTGATCCCGCAAGGCGGCGGTCCTCTCTCCGCTATTTTGAGATCTCAGCCGGGCAATCGTTTCTTGGGTCGGCCCTAAAGGATCGGAGGGGAGAGGAGTATAGTCGGAACCTTTGCAATAGTCCGCCATGGAAAGGCCCGCTCTCCTGCCAAAAACCAGGATGTCCACCAAAGAGTTGGTACCTAACCGGTTCGCTCCATGCACGGAAACGCAGGCGCATTCGCCCGCCGCATAAAACCCTTTCAAAACAGTGTTCTTCTCATCCTTCACAACTTCAGATCGAACGTTGGCCGGAATCCCGCCCATGGCGTAGTGCGCCGTCGGTTGGATGGGAACGAGATCTCGGGACGGATCTAACCCCATATAGGTTCTCACAAAGTCGTCAATGTCCGGCAACTTTTTTTTGATGACCTCTTTCCCCAAAATGGTTAGATCCAAATGAACGTAATCTTTCCCGTCAATTCCGTTGCCGTCCCTGACTTCCAAATAGATGCATCGCGAAACGATGTCCCTAGGCGCCAGATCTTTGATCGTGGGAGCGTAACGTTCCATAAACCGCTCGCCCTTTCTGTTACGCAGAATGCCGCCCTCGCCCCGGCACGCTTCCGTCAGGAGTATTCCCATCTTGTAGATGCCTGTAGGATGAAACTGAAAAAACTCCATATCTTCTAAAGGCACGCCGTTACGAAGAGCGATGGCCATTCCGTCGCCGGTCAAAGCGTGCGCGTTGGACGTGATCTTAAACATTCTTCCGGAACCGCCGGTCGCAAACAGAACCGCCTTCGTATGGAAAACGTGCAGATCCCCTTTTTCAATGGAGTAGGCCACCACTCCGCAACAAACGCCATCTTTCATTATCAAATCCACGGCATGAAACTCGTCGAAAAACGTCACTTCGTTTTTGATGCACTGCTGGTACAAGGTCTGCAAGATCATGTGTCCGGTCCTGTCCGCGGCAAAACAAGCTCTCTGTACGGGCGATTTCCCGTGATCTTTGGTGTGGCCTCCAAACCGTCTTTGATCAATTTTACCGTCCGGCGTGCGGTTAAAAGGCAAACCCAAATGTTCCAGCTCGTACACGGTGGTCACCGCTTCCTCACAAAGGATCTGCACCGCGTCTTGATCGGCAAGGTAGTCTGAACCTTTGACCGTATCGAACATGTGCCATTCGGGGTGATCTTCTTCACGATTGGCTAATGCGGCGCCAATGCCGCCTTGCGCCGCGCCAGTATGGGAGCGGGTCGGATAGAGTTTGGAAAGGACGGCCGTGGAAACTTTCCCCTGAGAAAGAGCCAGAGCCGCATAGAGTCCGGCGCCGCCTCCTCCCACTACGATCGCATCAAAGCTATGAACGTTCATTGAGGTTGGAATGTGAAGATTGTTAAAAAACCTGCAAACAAAATGATGAACCCGGTCGTGTAGAGAACGGACATCCAAAAAACGCGCCACCCGCCGGGTCTTAAGTAATCGTCCAGAATGGTTCTTATCCCGTTCATCCCGTGGATCAGAGCCAAGAAAAGCAGAAGTCCGTCGTACGCGCGCCAGAACGGCGTTTTCCAACGTTCAACCACAAATTGGTAATTGATGTTGTCAATGGAGTTGATCAAATGCATGATCACCAAATGGCCGATGGCCAAAAGTAGGAGCAGAACCCCGCTTACCCGCATGAAAAACCATGCGAAAAGCTCAAAACTGTTTTCTGTGGGAACGGGTCTACCGGAACGGTAGTCTAAAGGTTGAGACATGGATGAAATGTTCCTTAAAAGATCAGTGTGACAACATGAGAAAAGAAACGGGGATCATGGCTAGAAAAAAGAGAATAACCTCACCATAAAACATTTGCCTGTGGTATTGGGTTCCTCGCGGCCAGAAGTCAACCAGGATAATTCGAATTCCGTTGAGAGCGTGGTACAGCACCGCCGCAAAAAGGCCCACCTCACCGATTTTGAAGAAAGGGTGTCTGTAAATGGACATGACCTTGTTATAAATTTCCGGACCCCAACCCACGAGCATGGTGTCCAAAATGTGCGTCAGAAGAAAGAGAAGCACTCCTATGCCCGTTATGCGGTGCAGGACCCAAGACCATTGCCCTTCCTTTCCTCTATAAATCATGGTTTTTTTCTAATCCTAAAGGACGAGAGTGTGACTTCGTCACCTCCAGTCGCTGATGCTCGGTCATGCTGGCTCATCCTACAAAAACTAAAATGGATAATCAATGCCAACGAAAAGGGCGGTGCCCTCTTCGGAAAATCCCAGATCAATCACGCCCACGACGTTCGGTTTAACAATGGTGCGAAATCCTAACCCGGCCACGTGGTGCAAGTCGGATCCGCGCGTATCGTCCAGATCGTGAAAAACCATGCCGGCCTCGTAAAAGGGTGTCAGCTCAAATTCTACGTTCACGTTGAACGCTTTTAAGGTATAGAGACGGATCCTCTCTTCCAAAGAGTAGGTCATCTTGTTGCGATCCATAAACCGCGAATCTCCAAACCCGCGCAAGGAGTCTTTGCCTCCAAGCAAAGATTGTTCGTAAAAGGGGGTGCGGCTGCCATCTTCGCCTTCGACCAGAAAACGAATACCCGTCACGTATGTACCCCTGTTGTAAGGATAAAATCCTCTAAACTCAAATCCGGACCTGTTGTTGGATACGTCGCCGCCACTATGGCCTGCTTTTTCCGTAAAGAGTTGAATGAAGTGACCTTGGCTAGGCGCCATAACCAAATTTCTGCTGTCGTAAGACAAAGATACCCTTTGGGCGAGGACGTTCTGAGGGTCTTCCACTCCTAAAGGACGCGGAGTGAAGTCTGTAATTTTAGGTAACGAACGAATAGGGCCATTTAAGACATCCACACTCCTCAAACGATTGAAGAGGGTGAGCCGGAACGTTTCCCAAAGGTTGATTCCCGTATACAGAAGCAGGTGACTGTTTTTGAGTGTGTAGTTGGACTGTTTCTCAAAAGGAGAGCGGGGACCCACTCCATAAAAACGGTAAGAGCCGTCCCTTTGAATCGTGAGATCGCACTTAAAGTAGAACCAATCCCAGAGAAAGCGGGGATCTTCATAACGAAACGTGAATCGGCGATTTGTTTCCCAGGCGT
>JACPSV010000032.1 GCA_016193115.1 Elusimicrobiota bacterium | reverse complement strand
TGAAAAAGGTGGTTCGGTACTCTGGAAAAGGAAAGATCGTCTACGTCCCGTGGCCGGCTAAGAACAAGAAAATTGATGTGGGAGATTTCATCGCCAATGTGGACAAAATTAAGTCAAAAGTCGGATGGCAAGCGACAATCCCTCTGGATCAAGGACTCCAAGAAACAATAGATTTTTATGAGAGCTACCGGACTCATTATTGGTCTTGAGAATTCAAGATTTGTCTGTTAAAATTGAAATACGACAGCCCGAATCAATCCATGAAAATTGAATTAAACCGTGAATCCGCCGCCAAGGTTTATGCGCGGATGGAAGAAAATCTGTCGGTCGTGAGAAACCGTCTCAAGCGGCCTCTCACCTATGCCGAGAAGGTTCTTTACGGTCATATTGCCGATCCAAAAAATCAGGAACTGAATCCGGGGAAAGGAACCTTACGACTCTATCCGGACAGAATCGCCATGCAGGATGCGACCGCGCAGATGGCTCTGCTCCAATTTTCTCAGGCCAGGATCAAACGGGTCGCGGTTCCAACGACGGTACACTGCGACCATCTTATCCGGGCTTACGTGGGGGCTCAGAAAGACATGGAAACTGCTCTCAAGGAAAATAAGGAAGTGTACGATTTCTTGCGTTCCGCTTCCAACAAGTATGGGATAGGGTTCTGGCAGCCGGGCGCAGGCATCATCCATCAAGTGGTTCTGGAAAATTACGCGTTTCCGGGAGGCATGATGATCGGAACAGACTCTCACACTCCCAACGCCGGCGGTTTAGGGATGGTGGCGTCCGGTGTGGGCGGGGCAGACGCTGTGGACGTGATGGCGGGTTTACCCTGGGAAGTGAAACATCCGACGGTCATTGGCGTCCATTTGGTGGGAGAACTAAACGGTTGGGCGTCTCCCAAAGACATTATCCTCTACCTTTGCGGCGTTTTAACCACGAAGGGCGGAACAAATAAAATCATTGAATATTTTGGTCCGGGTGTGGAAACAATCAGTTGTACCGGCAAAGCCACCATCACAAATATGGGTGCGGAACTGGGAGCGACGACTTCCCTTTTTCCATACGATCGCCGCATGGCGGCCTATTTGAGTGCAACCCGACGGTCTGAGATCGCGGATATAGCGGAAAAATATAAATCCCTGCTGAGCGCCGACTCCGAAGTATTTGCGCATCCGGAAAATTATTATGAGCAGGTGATTAAGATAAATCTCAGTCAGTTGGAACCTTATATTGTAGGACCCCACAGTCCCGATCTTGCCCGCCCCATCTCTCAGTTTGCTAGGGAAGTTCAGGAGAAAAATTATCCGGACAAAATTTCCGCCGCTTTGATTGGGAGTTGCACCAATTCCTCATACGAAGATTTGAGCCGCGCAGCCGACGTGGCCTTACAGGCGAAGTCCGCCAAACTTAAAATGCCCGTCTCATTTTTGGTGTCTCCCGGTTCTGATCAGATTTTTGAGACCGTCAAACGGGACGGGCAAGCCCAAGCGTTAGAAGAAATTGGAGGCAATGTTCTTGCGAACGCTTGCGGCCCTTGTATTGGTCAATGGAAACGGGACGATATCCAACCGGGAGAGAGGAACTCGATATTAAGTTCTTTCAACAGAAATTTTCCTAAAAGAAACGATGGCAACGCAGAGACCTTTTCTTTTATCGGCAGTCCGGAAATTGTGGTTGCTCTTGGGTTGGCAGGACGGTTAAGTTTCAACCCATTAAAGGACACGTTGGAAAGTTCGGGCGGGACAAAACTTAAACTGAACGCTCCCAAGAAGGCGGAAGATATTCCTAGCCGTGGTTTTCTCAGCCGTTCACAAGGATATATTTCTCCTGCGGAGGATGGCGATCAAGTTCCTATCGAGGTGGACCCTAAAAGTGAGCGCTTACAATTGTTAGATCCCTTTCCTGCATGGGACGGACGCGATTTTCTGGAACTGCCCATTCTTTTGAAGGCCAAAGGTAAATGCACCACCGACCATATTTCTCCCGCAGGCCCTTGGCTGCGTTACCGCGGCCATCTGGACAAGATCAGCGATAACCTCTTTCTGGGAGCGGTCAACGCCTATAGTGGAGAGACTGGCAAAACGGCCAATATCCTCACCGGAGAAAAAAACGTTCCGATACCAAAAGTTGCGCGCGAATATAAAACGAAGAATTTAAAGTGGGTTGTGGTTGGGGACGATAACTATGGGGAAGGAAGCAGCCGAGAACATGCGGCCATGTCTCCGCGCTATCTGGGGTCCGCGGCGATCCTGGTACGCAGTTTTGCGAGGATCCATGAAACGAACCTGAAAAAGCAAGGTGTTCTGCCTTTAAGTTTTGTGAACTCCCAAGATTATGACCGGATCCAGGAGACAGATCGGATCTCTATTCTCGGTCTTCAGGATTTGACGCCTCAAAAAGAATTGAAATCTCTTATCCACCACGCGGACGGCCGTAAAGAGGAGATACTCTTGAAACACACTCTCACTCGTGAACAGATCCGATGGTTTTTCGCCGGTTCCGCGCTCAATATCTTGAAAGGTCAGTCATCAATACTTTGAAAGAGATTCTGATTGGCACCCATAACCGTCATAAAGTTCAAGAGATTTCCCATCTGTTATCGGATTTGCCGGTTAAAGTCCGGAGTCTGAACGATTTTCCTGAAGTTATGCCGGTCGTGGAAGACGGGGAAACTTTAGAAGAAAACGCCCTGAAGAAATCTGTCTCCTACGCGAAATCTACGGGACTTCTGACATTGGCGGATGATACGGGACTGGAAGTGAAAGCGTTGCGAGGCGCTCCCGGAGTTTTTTCTGCCCGCTACGCGGGGGAAGGATGTTCTTACAAAGACAACAACCGGAAACTATTGAACGAGTTGAAAAACATTGCTAATGGAGACAGATCTGCCCGGTTCCGATGTGTGGTGGCGTGTCATGACCCGGCTAAAAATGAAAGTAAAGTAGTTGTCGGGTTTATTGAAGGCAACATATTGAAAGAAGCCAGAGGACAGCAGGGATTTGGATACGATCCTCTTTTCTTTGTGACGTCCTGTCAAAAGACTTTGGCGGAGATGACTTTGGAAGAGAAAAATCGAATCAGTCACCGCGCTCTGGCCGTTCTGAAAGCGAAGGAGATATTGAAACTCTATGCCTAGAATACTGATTTCCAACGATGATGGAATTTACGGTTCAGGGTTGAAAACTCTGATCCTTGCGTTAAGACCCTTAGCGGAACTTGTGGTCATCGTTCCCGATGGGGAACGTTCTGCGGCCAGCCATTCCATCACATTGCATAAACCATACCGCGTACAGAAGTTGCCGATGGAGTTGGGTAAGAACGACGTGATTCACGTGACGATTACCAACGGGACGCCCGCCGACTGCGTTAAGTTTGGCGTGCACGAGGCCCTAAAGCACAAGAAGATTGATCTGATCATTGGCGGCATCAACAACGGTTCCAACTTAGGGGAAGATATTTTCTATTCCGGGACCGTGGCGATTGCGCGGGAAGGCGCGATGTTGGGAATTCCCTCTTTTGCGATTTCGGTCACTCATGGCACGAAACGCACGATGGATCAGGCGGCCAAGGTTGCCCTCAAGGTGTCCAAATGCTTATTACAGGAGAAGATGCCGCCGAGAATTTTTCTGAATGTGAACGTGCCCACTTTACCGAACCACAATATCCCGATAGAAGTCACACGCCTAGGAAGAAGAGTTTATGGGAAAAGGATTCCTTCCGGCATAGATCCCAGAGGTCACCAATACTATTGGTTGGCGGGGGTCATGCCCAGAGGCATCCCTGAAAAGGGAACCGACATCGCGACGGTAGAATCCAACAAAGTTTCTCTCACCCCGATCTCTTTAGACTCCACCAGTTTCTCCTTCCTATCCGTGCTTAAAAGCTGGAAGTTTTAGAATAAAATAAAGCAAACGCCAGAATTCCAATCACCGTTTTGGAATCCCGCTCCCCTTTCCATACTTTCTTCATCACATCAGAAAAAGTTCTAATTTTAGTGTGGATGAACTCATCTTCATCGGGACTGCTTTTACCTTTTTTAAGAGAATCAGCCCAATAGATGTGGATTTTCTCTTGTGAGAAAGCCGGGGTCGGCCAGTAACTGATCATGTGCCGAAACTTCCCGGTGGAGTAGCCGGTCTCTTCCTTCAATTCCCTGTTCAAGCAACTACTCAAAGACTCTTTGGGATCCACTTTCCCTGCCGGCAATTCTTCCGTTATTTTGTTTACGGGATACCGGTACTGGGAGACTAGAACAACGCGGCAACGTTCCAAAGGAACTTTGCTGGGAGAATCCAAAAAAGGGAGAATCGCCACCGCGCCCGGATGAGTCAGATATTCGCGGTAAGCTTTACGGCGGTTCGGCAGAAGAACTTCATCCCGCTTAAATCCCACCGCGCTTCCCCGATACGTAAACTGATTCTGCACAATTTTTTCAATCATGGATGAATTTTATGTCATTTTTCATCGAAACACAACAGAAATTTAGTATATTCTTAATCATGTTCCAGTTCGGTGACAACTCTCTGCGAGGTTCCTGGCTCATCGGTCATCGTGGAGCCAAAGGCCATTCTCCGGAAAACACGTTTTCCTCCTTTGAATGCGGTCTAAAGATGGGGGCCGAGATACTGGAATGCGACGTGCATCTCTCACGGGACGGCAAGTGCATCGTCATTCACGACGAATCTGTGGAGAGGACAACGAACGGACACGGATTGGTGCGCGACCTCTCCTCTTCGCAGATAAAGAAGTTGGACGCGGGAACTTGGTTCTCTAAGAAATTTAGAGGAGAAAAAGTTCCGGTTCTGGATGAACTTTTAAGATGGGTAAAAAAACGAAAAAACAATTTGGGATTGCCGGCAGGATTAGTGATCGAAATCAAGAACGAACCAATTCGATACTTAGACATAGAAAAAAAAGTGATAGCATCCGTCAAAAAATGCGGAATGGAGAAACGTGTGATCCTCATCTCTTTTGATCATGGGGCGGTCAAAAGGGCAAAAAAGATAGACCGCCAAATTCCCACGGGTATTTTATATCGGGAACCTTTGGAAGATCCTTTCCGACGCGCAAAGGAACTGAAAGCGGACGCTCTTTTTCCCCGCCGTCATTTGGTGACCCGTTCTTTAGTCAGGAGAGCTCATCAGAACGGTCTTTTTGTGGGGACGTGGACCGTGGACAATAGGGCGGAGATGAAGAAGATGATTCAGACAGGCGTGGACGCGATCGCGTCCAACTATCCGGACCGGTTAGATCGTTTGCTCAACCATGCGCCTAAAAGATAAAGTAGCGGTCATTGCTGGCGCCGGCCGGGGGGTAGGCCGGGCCACAGCGCTCTTATTTTCTCAAGAGGGAGCCAAAGTTTTCGTCGTGGCACGACAGAAGAAAGTTGGGGAAGAAACAGTTTCCCTGATCCAAAGTCGGGGAGGAGAATCCTTTTCAATTGCGGCGGACCTCACCCAATCTTCGGAATGTGACAGAGTGATGCGTCAGGTTCTGAAACAGTATGGAAAAATTGACATCCTGCACTGCAACATGGGCGGTTATGCTTCTGTTCCTTTTGAAGATATGAAGGAAAAAGAGTGGGACGATATGTTTGACATCAATTTGAAAGCCAAATTCTTGACCGTTAAGTCCGCCGTCCCGCACATGATCAAAAATGGATCCGGTTCCATCATATTGACGGCTGCCGTTTACGGTCCCATTGTGAGCACAATAAACATGGCGCACTACAACGCTTCCAAATCCGCGGTGGTCGGTTTTACGAAAAGTCTGGCTCTGGAACTGGCATCGCGCAACATTCGGGTGAACTGTGTTTGTCCCGGCCAGATCTCGCATCAGACGCACACGAAAGGCCATTCGACCCTACAAACTCATCCGGAAATTTTGCGAGGCGGTTTGCCGGAAGACGCCGCTTTTTCCGTCCTCTATTTTGCTTCTCCGGAATCGTCTTGGGTGACGGGCACAACCCTGGTTGTGGACGGAGGCATGAGTGTGGGCGTCCATCGCGTTTCTCCTGCAAAGGGCAAGGATGTCGAAGCGGAATAAGATCTTTGTCGCATTCGGTATCTTCTTAACCTCTTTTATTATATTCGGCCAAATTTTCCATCTCCCCAACTCTGTCCGGGACATCGTCGCGGGCGCGTTCCCTCAAAACTGTCATCTTTCTTACCCAACACCCTACATTATCTTCGCTCCATTTTTTCATTTAGCGGATCTTCTCACAATCCTCAGTTTAGGGCAGCATTTTTCTTTTCTTGCCGCCTTGGTTTTCCTTTGGTGTGGAACGAGGTTCATCCTAATTTTGGGACACCCCATCACGATTGCCTTTCTGTTACGGGAAGGACTGAAACTCATTCTGTGGGTGGTGGGGATATTCATTTTTATTGCAATCGCCGTACTCATTCCCAGACCGATGGCGTGGTTGGAAGTGACGGATCCCGACCTATTCGTGGTGGACTTTCATTCTCACACAAACAATTCTTGGGATGCGCGGAAATCTTTCTCCATAGAGAAAAATCTTTCCTGGCACGAACGCGCCGGGTTCCATGCGGCTTTTATAACCGACCACAATATTTTGAGTTCTGAAGTTGAAAGGTTACAGGAAGAGATAAAAGTGGAAACAGATCGCATACGTCCTTTGCGCGGGGAAGAGGTCAGTCTTTTTCAGTCGCACTGGGTGGTATTAGGGGTGACTGAAACCCTTTCGAATTCGCTTTATGATCGTGGGATAGAGGGAATCCGGTCTTTTCTGTGCTCCACAAGCTTTAGATTTTACGCCGGATCTGAGGCAATCCATGATTCGGTTCTGCCATAATTCCAACCTTGCGATGGTTGGCATTTCCGACAATCACGGATGGGGCTCCACCTGTTACGTCTGGAACATTCTTAAAGTTCCCGGTTGGAGATCCCTGTCGAGCAAAGATTTGGAAAAAAGAGTTATAGAAGTTTTGAGGCGAGATCCGCAGGCGATCCAGATCGTTGTTCGGACGAAATCGGAATTTCGGAGTTCGTGGTCTTACAGAATTTTGGACCCTTTTTTACAATTGTGGCAAACTTCCCGGTCACTGCCTTTCTCGCACGCCATCCTCTGTCTCATTTGGATTTGGGGAAGTCTCAGCTTAATTCTGCTTATTGGACGACGGCACACTCATGCAAGGTGACATGGATCACCCGGCTCAAACAGATACCTCTCAAAGTCACTTTCTCTCCTACTTTAAGACGTGAAACATCTTCATACGATTTCTTTGCGAGAAAGCACTGCACCTCGCCGCTCTCGTCGCCCTTAAAGGACACAAACGGAACGCCTGCAGAGTCATTCCCAATCCGATCAACGATTCCGCTCACTTCAATTCGTTTACCCAGATATTTTTTGTGTGCCTCTTCAACATTCTTAAATTCCGAGAAAAGGTACTGAGAAGTTACCGTGAAATCCGGCTGAGCGGGCGCAGGTTTCCTAGACCGGCAGGCCACCAATAAACCTCCAAAGAAAATGAAGAGCGTTGCAAACGCAAGATACTTCCCAAGGGCATTCATTCTATACCGCCACATTATATATTTTTTGGAGTAGGGTGAGGGAGGGCAGACAAGACATTGCCAAAAGAAGTATAATGGTCCACGCGTGAAGATTGCCCAGATGGCGGAACCGGCAGACGCGTGAGACTCAAAATCTCATGTCCTTTGGGACGTGTGGGTTCGACTCCCTCTCTGGGCACCAATTCCCGCATCCAGTTTGTTTCAAAACCATAGCCATAGAAAAACTCGGACGACAAAAACGACTCCCTCTCTTGCGATCATGGGCGGGGAGGGAATCGAACCCTCACCCGGGTTGCCCCAGTCAGGATTTTAAGTCCTGTGCGTCTGCCAGTTCCGCCACCCCGGCAAGTCAACTTTTTTT
>JACPSV010000098.1 GCA_016193115.1 Elusimicrobiota bacterium | reverse complement strand
ACTCGCGTCCTGAGTGGTTTGGATGTGGGGATAGCGCCTTTGAACATGCTGCAACCTTTCGCGGCTTTTGTCCGCCACGTAAACTACCTGAGACCTGTTGAGACTGGAGAAGTTCCGAACCAGGTTCGGACCCCAGTACCCACACCCAATCACGCCGATACGCACTTTTTCCATGCAGTCACCGTCCTATTTTCATTGATTCTTTTCCCAGAGCATGCAGAGACCTTCCAAAGTCAGATGCGGGAAAATCAGTTCGGGCTGAATAAATTTGGAATCTTTGCTCAGGAGCGCAGCTAAACCGCCGGTCGCCACAACCTTAGTTTCGTTCCCCATCTCCTGTTTTAGCCGCTCAATCACTCCGTCCACTAAGGAGACGTACCCATAATAAAGACCGGACTGTATGGACTCCACGGTTGTCCGGCCAATGAGACGGCCTGGTTTTTCTATCCCCACTTTCGGCAGTTTGGCGGTATGCAGGGAAAGACTTTCAGACGCCAGAATCGGGCCGGGAACAATCAATCCGCCCGCATATTCCCCTTTTTTCGTGACGCAATCAAACGTGGTCGCCGTCCCAAAATCTACGACGACACAGGGAGTCCCGAACTTTGCGGAAGCGGCCACCGCATTGAGGATGCGGTCTGCTCCCACTTCCTTGGGGTTTTCATAGAGATTTGCGATCGTCACCTTTGTATTCTCGCCGACCACAAAAGGTTTGAGATTGAAATAGGTTTGGGCAATTTCCTGGAACACGGACGTCAGGGAAGGCACGACGCTGGCAATCGCCGCCGCTTTGACGTTCAATCGTTCAATCGCGGCGTAATGAAAAAGATCTAAAATTTTAGTGCCGTACTCGTCGGTCGTGGCGGAAACGAGCGTGGAAATTCTCCATGATTTGACCAATGTGGGAGCTGCCGCGGAGAGCCAGGAAGAGCGTCCTCGGGGACTTTTCCCCCCGCCTTTGAGGGAAGAGATTTTGAATATCCCCAAAGTCACGTTCGTGTTGCCGATATCAATTGCAAGCAGCATCTCAGTTTCGCGTGAGGAAACGCATCAGGATTGTCCCGGAACCCCGGGTTCTGTCAGGGACTTGGGATCCAACACTTTTTTTATCTGTTCATCAGTCAAAAGTTTATCTTCACGCGCCACTTGCGGGATCGTTTTTTTCTCTTCCAGGGCTTTTTTAACGACTTCCGCGGCGCGCGCGTAACCAATAAAAGGGTTGAGCGCGGTCGCTAGAGACGGGCTCTTCTCCGCATACTGGCGGCATTGGTCCGGATTCGCCACAATGCCTGAGACGCACCGGTTCGTAAATTCCCGGACGGCGTTTTTCAAGATTTCTATGGAAAAGTTGACATTAAACGCCATGACAGGCATCATCACGTTCAGTTCCAACTGTCCGGCCTGGGCCGCCATGGAAACGGTCAACTCGTTCCCCACCACCTGAAAACAAACCATGTTTAGCATCTCGGCCATGGATGGGTTCACTTTACCCGGCATGATGCTGGAACCCGGCTGGACAGCCGGCAAAACGATCTCGGCAAATCCGGTCAAGGGTCCGGAACAGAGCAACCGAAAGTCGTTGGCGATGCGTGAGAGTTCCAACGCCGTCAATTTAAGCACGGCCGCCACCGTAGAAACGGGAAAATTAGACTGCATCGCTTCCCTCAAATCCGGAGCGGGTCTGAACGGGATGTGAGTCCAACTCTTCAAGGAATCCACAACTTTCAAACGGTATTGCGGGTGAGTATTGAGACCCGTGCCGACCGCGCTGCCTCCGATCCCCAACTCTTCCACAAGAGTCGCGACCACTTCCACCCTTTCCCGGCACTTCTGCACGGTGAGCGCGTATGCGGCAAACTCTTGTCCCAACCGGATGGGCACGGCATCCTGCAAATGGGTTCTACCGGACTTCAATATGGAATCAAACTCTTTTCCCTTTTCCGCTAAGGCAGATTCCAAATTTTTCAAAACAGGTATCAACTCTTGCAAAAGCAGGCGCGCGCAAATCCGCATGGCGGTGGGAAACGCGTCGTTTGTGGACTGAGCCATGTTCACGTGATCGTTCGGATTGCAGGGATTGTACCCACCCTTTTGACCGCCCAGAATTTCGTTGGCGCGGTTGGCAATCACTTCATTCACATTCATGTTAAAGGACGTGCCCGCCCCCATCTGGAAAACGTCCACCACAAACTGATCGCGCAAATTTCCGGACAAAATTTCATCGCAGGCCTGCAAAATCGCCTGAGACAACTCTTTCTTAAGCAAACCCAGCTCTTGATTTGCCAACGCCGCCGCCTTTTTAACCAGAACAAACGAATCCACAAACTTAGGGTGCGCTCTCCATCCGGAGATAGGAAAATTCTCGATCGCCCTCTGGGTCTGAATCCCCCAGTAAACATCCATAGGAACCTCTTTGTTGCCTAGAGAATCTTTCTCAATACGACCCTGTGACATGGTTCTCTCCTCCCAATTACGCTACGATCTTTTGCCGATTCAGCAGCTCGATCAGT
The DNA here is from genome assembly GCA_016193115.1 of Elusimicrobiota bacterium. Classification (GTDB taxonomy): domain Bacteria; phylum Elusimicrobiota; class Elusimicrobia; order 2-02-FULL-39-32; family 2-02-FULL-39-32; genus JACPSV01. The sequence goes on along the minus strand of JACPSV010000098.1, from coordinate 145 downwards.
TCTTTCACGGAATCCGCGGACTTTTGCAGAGCGATCCTCTCTTCCACGGTGAGATTGAGCTGGATCACCTGTTCCATGCCGCGCTCGCCCAACTTCACGGGAACTCCCACAAAAATGTCCTGAATCCCATATTCGCCCTGCAGGT
>JACPSV010000097.1 GCA_016193115.1 Elusimicrobiota bacterium | reverse complement strand
CTGTTTTATGTGGGATGTCATGTGTCAGTGAGCGTCAGCAAGGGAAAAGCATGAAAAGTTATCTAAAACTAGTGTTCCTGCTCCTTTTTTCTCTCTCTTTCGCTGCGCCCAGATTGGGGGCGGAGGAGAACAATCCTCGGACTAAGAAGGGGTGGAGGGACTATTTTTCCCGAGGTTCTGAAGAGAGTTCCGGAAGGAGAAAGAAAGCGCCTAGTGAAAGCGAGGAGACCAACCCGGAAGGGATGGTAGACGTGATAGATTCTCCTACCACCAACGTGGTGGATTACGGAGGGTTCCGGCTGAATTTTCGGCTTTATAAGCAGGGGAGTTTGTTGAGCCATCTCTCGTTTGGCGTGTTTCGACGACTCAATTTGGGCGCTTCTTGGGACGTGGAAAAGTTTATTGGCGTGGACGATCCTTCCACCAATCCGCCCACATTGAACGTGAAGTTTAGGGTGTACGACGGGGGAGAGGTTCTTCCCTCGTTTTCCTTTGGATACGATGGGCAGGGACGATTCTTTGACAAGTCCAAAGATGAGTACGTTGAGAAGGAACGCGGTCTCTATGGGGTGTTGGGACGAGAGCTGTTTGCGCCTCACCTGGTAGCGACCGGCGGAATCAACATTGCGGATTTTAAGAGAGGGACGGTCTTAGGTTTTGTGGGAGTTTCCTATACCATGGAAGAAAAATTTGTCCTTCTTTTGGAGTTTGACAATTTGCGTTCCGCTCCCGGTAACCGCTTAAACGCCGGCATGCGCGTGTTTCCCATCCCCGCTTTGGGCATTGATTTTGCGGTGAGGGATCTAACGGACTCAGGAAATAGGGAACGCGTCGTCCGCATCAATTACGTTGGCAGCTTTTAATGGATGAGTTTAAAGGGCTTGAATTTGAGAAACCCATATTAGATCTGGACTCCAAGATCGCGGAGATCCGGAGTTTGAGTTCTGTCCAGTCCGTGAACTTAGATGAAGAGATTAAGTCTCTGGAAGAGAAGAGAAATCAGCTCATGCAGGATATTTTCTCTTCTCTCACTCCTTGGCAGAGAGTACAGTTGGCGCGCCATCCCCGCAGGCCGCACACGTCCGACTATATTCAATCTCTTTTTACGGATTTCATCGAGCTGCACGGGGACAGAAATTTTGCGGACGATCCGGCTTTAGTGGGCGGGTGCGCGTTTTTGGGTGAGAATCCGGTCATGGTTTTGGGACATCAGAAAGGGCGCACGTTTGACGATGCCATGCTGCGGAATTTTGGCATGATGCACCCGGAAGGGTACCGGAAAGCGCTCCGCCTAATGCAGATGGCGGAAAAGTTTAATCGTCCCGTGATCACGTTCATTGATACTCCCGGCGCTTACCCCGGCATAGGCGCGGAAGAACGCGGCCAGGCCGAGGCCATAGCGCGAAACTTAAGAGAGATGTCGCAGTTGGAGGTTCCGGTCGTGAGCGTGGTGATCGGCGAGGGAGGCAGCGGCGGGGCGTTGGGTATCGGCGTGACCGACAGAATTTTGATGCTTGAGAACGCTTGGTATTCCGTCATTTCGCCGGAAGGGTGCGCGGCCATTTTGTTTAGGGATGCGGCCCGGGCGTCGGACGCCGCTACGGCTTTGAAATTGACTGCGGAAAATTTGAATTCTCTGGGAATCATTGATGAAATTGTGCCCGAACCTTTGGGCGGCGCGCAAAGAGATTTT
>JACPSV010000096.1 GCA_016193115.1 Elusimicrobiota bacterium | reverse complement strand
TAGAGAAACCGTTGAACCTTGTTTTTACGAGCGGATTCCAGAACGGCAAGGGTTCCATCCACGTTGGAATGGTGGTAACTGGCTGGATTTTGGATTGAGGGAACGATATCCGCTAGAGCGGCAACATGAAAGACCCAATCCATACCCTTAAAATAGGGTTCAATCGTTTCCCTGTCGGCGATGTCCACTCTATGAAAAATCAGTTTCGGATTGTTTTTGTGAGATTCAAGGTTGGCTAGTCTTCCAGTGGAAAGATTGTCCAAGACGGTGACGGCATGCCCATCCTTCAAAAGACGATCCACCAAATGACTGCCAATAAATCCTGACCCGCCGGTGACAAGAGCATTCATCGTTAAGCCCGGACAGCGACTTTTTCTGAAGTATTTTTGGGTTGGACGTCCGATGTTTTGGCTGGATGACTCATTGGGTCTTCGTAGAGATTTTCTCCCGGAGAACGCCTCTTAACCTCGTTTTTCCATGCTCGCAGCGCGAGATGCCAAAAGTTAGCTATCCCCAAGTTCATGGGATAAATCTTAAACATCATCAGATAACCTTTGGCGATAAAATACAGGATGTGATAAACATATTTCTGTACCCAAACCCATTTGACCCTCATAAAATATTTAATCACCCAAGGGGTCAACCATGGCAATGCCAAACAGACGGTACCCAGACTGGAAAGATTCAATTGCTGGATTTTTTGTTCCGGCGTAAAACAGTTCAGAGGACTCCAGCTTTGGTAGGAGTGGTGCAGCTTTCCAAAATCTTTTGTGTCAAACCATTTGTTTTCTTCCACATAGTCGCTAAAGTGGCACCCTGCGTAGGGATATATAATCGTAAACTCTCCGAAAGTGACCTTCGCTTCCACGTTGATGAGCACAGACTCAATGTCCAGATCAATCGCAGTCTTATTTTGTTGTTTGAGGATTTCAGGTCGGACAGGAATGGCCAGGATAGTGTTGGCGAACGTTTTGACCCCATACTTGTCGCAGAGATGGAAAGCCCGGATGATATCGTCGCGGGTCATGTGACGTTTGATCACCTCATTGCGGACATAATCGTTTCCCGCTTCGATGGACATGGTCAGGGAATGCAGTCCCGCCGGTTTCAGGAGTTTCAGGTGATCTTCAGTCAATATGTTGCAGCGCGTCAATAAGAAAAATGGCAAGCGGATATATTTGGCATAAAGCTTAGCGAACTGTTTCAGCCAGGGTTCTTGGTCCAGATGCTTGTGAATCCAGAAAATGTCGTCGTAGAATTTGATGAATTGGGTAGGATACCGCTCAATCGTGTAACGGAGTTCTTCCACCACGCGTTCCGGACTGTAGCGTTGGTACGGGTTCCCTTTACCGCGGTACATCTCATTGTATTTGGGTTCAAAACAGTAGGTGCACTGGTATGGGCAACCGCGGGAAGTCATGAAAGAGCGCATGGGAAACTTGGCGATGTGAGGCACTCGGGTATAAACAATCTCGCGATCCAGATAGGGGAGCTTGTCCAGATCCACAAGGCGGTCGGACATGTGCTGCCAGCGCTCTATTTGGGTTGCGTTCTTAAACTTAGAATTCCAATTGCTTTTGGTGAAAATGTTGGAGATAAGGTCAATACTCTTGCCGGCCATGATATTTTGTAAAAGCTCGGCCCAGGCATCGTCCCCCTCCCCGGCGACCACGATGTCCACGTCTTCATACTCGATCAGACTCTGGTCGAAAGTGCAGTGCGGTCCTCCAACGACAACAATGGTGTTGGGGTTGTTCATTTTGGCCCAGCGGGCGTATTTGAGCGTGATAGGGTACCCGCCGGTTTTGGCGGAAAGCGCGACAACATGGGGTTGGATTCGCTTGAGGTCGGCCCGAACGTCATGTTCCTGTTCCACGGAGAAATAGGTGGTGCAGTTGGCTCGTTCCCGTGCGATGGCCGAGAGCAACTCGATCTGCATGGGATCAATGAACTCCACGATCATCTCAATAAACATGACGCGCATTCCGCGCAATCCCAATTTATCTTCAGTTATAAGCATACGATTCTACCCCGTCCGGATTCTGTTGTCTCTCCTCAATGGAAGCGTACGCTTCCTCAAATATCTTTTCCGGATGAACGCCTGCCTGAATCATTTTCCTGGACCGAATCCAATATTCAATGAAAGAAAGCGCCCGGTTACCGATTTTGTTCCACTGGGACAATCGCACCATATCCAGTACCAAATGGAAACACATCCCAGCAAAAAGAAGATAGAGCTCGGTGGATTGGGCGATCCAGGCCACCAGAAGAAAAGCTAATAAGAACTCAACGGTATGGAACGCTTCCAAAGCCATGAAATTTGGCCTCTCTTTCCAGCGCCCCAACACGCCATGAAACTCAAACATTTTCTTAAAACTCCAGTTCTTAAACTGGCCGTAATAGAGGAAGTCCAGGTAATGATCGAGATCAATTGCCAGAGATCCTACCAGAAAAAAAGCAGTTTTAACGCCAAACACAGGCGCGAGCGCAAGGGACGCAGCGCTCCCATAAACGATATGTTCGCTGACCTTCATGGTTTTTTTCCTATCCTAAAGGACGAGAGTGAGACTTCGTCTCCTCCAGCAACATCTAAGGTAAAACCATTCCCTCGCTGAAGCTCGGTCATGATCCGGTTATAATACCAAAACCTGACTTTTTCATCAACTATTTAAAGTAAACCTTAAAGAAGAGCTGCACGATAGATTGGATCGTGCGAACTACATTTTTTAGGCGGAAGGCTTTGGATTTTCCTTTCCTTTCTTTCAGCCACATTCCTGTTTCTGTATAGGTGTATCCTTTCCGAATCATTTTCACCAGAAGTTCCGTTTGGTAGGCGAAACTGTCGGTTTGAATGCCTATCGCCTGAATTAAAGAGCGTTTGTGAAGCACGGGTCCGTTGAAATAGAGGAGACTCGTCCGAAAAAGGAAATTGTTGGTCATTGTATAAATTTTGGATAGAAATCGGCGCAGCCAGGGCCGAATTTCCGTGTTGAGCGTGTGGGGAATGATCATGTCTTTCTCCCCCACTTTCTGAAACATGACCTCATACGATTCCGTCGTGATTTCATTGTCGCCGGGGATCATGAGGATATAGTCTTTACCGGCCATCTCGACCCCTTTCCTATAGTTATATCCAAGCCCCATGGTTTTAGGATTGTGGATCGCTTTCACTTGAGGGATATTAGAGGCAATCTGGTCGGCGATTTTTCCGGTTTGGTCGGAACTACCGTCATCGAATATGAGAACCTCAAATTCCTGAAAATATCTTTTTAGGGAAGGAAGGATATCCCGGACAGCAGATTCCAGGTTTGATTCTTCATTCAGAGCAGGAACGATGACGGTGATAGAAGACATGGGTAGGATTAGGATCCTGCTAGAAGGGTCCGGAAAACTCTTTTTCTGTTTTCTGCGAGGCGACCACTTCGTCTTTCGCCCCGCTATTGCCGTGGACCAGATTTTTTGCGGCATGAACAATATTTTTGGCGGTCGGATAGTAGGCGTTTTCCAGAACGGAACTGCAGGGGGTTGGGGTATCCGCCAGAGTAATTCGGACGACAGGTTGCTTAAGATCGCGCAAACAGTTTTCCGCAACCAGAGCCGCAATTTCCGCGCTCAGGCCGCACCGTTTCCAACCGGTATCCGCCACAATCAGTCTGCCGGTCTTTTTCACGGACTGGCAAATGAGATCCTCATCCAGTGGCCGCAAACTGCGCGGATCAATGATTTCCAAATCAATTTTTTCCTGCTCGCATTCCAGAGCTGCGGTCTTGGCTTCCAAAACCATGTGAGAAATAGCCACCACCGTCACGTCTTTCCCTTTCTTGACGAGGTTTCCTTTTCCCATAGGGATCGTGTAAAACTCTTCCGGCACGGGACCGCTTTTATCGTACAGCCAGCGGTGTTCAATGCAAACGGTGGTGAGATCGTTTTGCAGGCTTTCTAGAATCAATCCTTTGGCGTCGTAGGGACTTGAGGGCATGATGACTTGCAGTCCCGGGACATGCGCGAACAAGGCTTGCAGACTTTGTGAATGTTGCGCCGCCTGGCCCCATCCCCTTCCAATGATAGCGCGAATCAGGAACGGGACAGAAAGTTTTCCTCCCGCCATGTATTTCCACTTGGCGGCGTGGTTCACAATCTGGTCCATGGTCAAAAGTAGAAAATCGTTCCGCGCATGCACCAGAACCGGTCTCATTCCGCAAATGGCGGCGCCGACGCCGATCCCGGTCAATGTGTTCTCCGACAAGGGCGTATCAAAAACTCTGGGGATGCCGAACCGCTTTCGGGCTTCCACGGTCGTGCCGAATATTCCTGTGGGATCGGCAACTCCCACTCCCATCAGGAAGATGGAAGGATCCCTCTCCATGGACTGGACGTGAGCTTCGGAAATAGCATCTTTGTATTTAAGTTCTCTCATGGATCAATAATTCATAAACTAAATATCGTTATAGAGTTCTTCCAGATCTGGAAACGGGCTCTTTTTTGCAAAGATCACAGCTTCCTCCATGGAATTCTGAATTTCTCGCGATACGCTCTCCATTTCTAGGGCCGACATCAGTTTCTCCTGTAGAAGGGTTTGTTTAAAGCTTATAATGGGGCAATCCGCCATGGCTTTTTCTACCTCTTCTTTACTGCGGAATCCCAAATGGGTGTCAAAGTTAGGTCCCACATGCTCCTTCCAGCGCGTGCAGCGCACTTCTAAAAACGTGGGTCCTTCGCCTTTTAGAGCTCTTTCCACGCCTTCCTTGGCGGTCTGATAAACTTCGCTCACGTTTTTTCCCTCTAATTGATAACCCGGAACCCCGTATCCCGCGGCTCTTTTATAGATCTGGTCGTGCGATTGACGCGAGGAAATTGGAGTGCAGGTGGCCAGGAAATTGTTTTCACAGACAAAGAGGAGAGGTAATTTTTTTAAAGAGGCAAAATTCATGCTTTCATGAAATGGACCTTGTTCGATGCCCCCGTCTCCGAAGAAAGCCACTGTGACGACTTTTTTCCCCTGCATTT
>JACPSV010000095.1 GCA_016193115.1 Elusimicrobiota bacterium | reverse complement strand
CAATCTACAAAATAAAAAGAGGAGAAGACAAGTCCTCTCCTCTTTTTATAATAGATTTCAGCTATGAATTCTTTACATCAATTGTTGCGCGGTATCGAGTAGTTACCAGTTTGTAAAGAACACGTTCTTGGTGTCGCTGTGAGTGCAGTTCACCCACCACGCGCCGCCGGAAGTGCTTGTGTAACACCAGCCCATCGCATCGTTTGTGTTGGACGTGTCGGTTCTGTTGCTGGGACCAACCATGCGGACCGATGCGGAATCGTTGTGGTAGGTTCCAAGCTTTCCTGTAGGGATGACTTCGATATACTTCGGGATAAACACGGCTGTGAGAGATGCAGAAGTATAGTCCGCGGTAGCATTGTTTTGAAGCGGCAATAGACCTTCGTTATCCGAAACGTAGATGGTCAACGCTGATCGCAAGTTGGTTAAGGAACCTTTTGTGGCTCCTTCCTTAGATTTGCGAAGCATGTCCGCAAACTTAGGGATCGCAACTGCTGCTAAGATACCTATAATGGCAACGACAATCATAAGCTCGATCAACGTGAATCCGCGTTGTCTAAGGAATGTTTCCATTCCCCGTTTTAAGATTGTCATAATCATAACACGAATTCAATTTGTTGTCAATAGTAAGCGCAAATTTTTATCCGACCGCGCCGGACATGTTGAACATCGGAAGGAACATGGCGACCACAATCGTGCCGATCACAGCTCCCATGAAAACGATCACAAGGGGTTCGATCATGCTGGTGAGCCCTTCCACAGCCGCGTTAACTTCCGATTCATAGAATTCAGCGATTTTAGCCAACATGGTGTCCAGGTTTCCGGTCTCTTCTCCAATCGAGATCATGGAGACCACCATGGTCGGGAAGACTTTGCTTTCGGCCAGGGGTTTGGCAATCCTTTCTCCTTCGCGGATGGAACCTTTGGCGGTCAACACAGCTTCTTCGACAATAATGTTGCCCGCAGTCTGGGCAACCGTGTCCAAGGCTTGCAAAATGGGAACGCCCGCTTTGATCAGCGTGGAGAATGTTCGGGTAAACTTGGCGACCGCGACTTTTTTGAGAATGGTTCCAAAAATGGGGAGTTTGAGCGTCAGAGCGTCCGCTTTTCTGGCGAAATCTCTTTTTTTGAGAAGAGTTCTAAATACGAAGAATAGGCCAATGGGAATGGGAACATAGATGTACCAGTACGTCCCCATAAATCTGGATGCGGAAAGCAATAACTTTGTGGGAAGAGGCAGTTCCTGGCCAAACGAGGAGAACATCTCCTCAAATTTTGGGATGATGAAGACAAGCAAAAACCACGTGATTCCAATTGCGATGCTCATGACTACAATCGGGTACATGAGAGCCGATTTGACTTTCGCTTTGAGTTCCTCCGAAGCTTCCAGATATCCTGAAAGGCGGTCCAGAATGGTATCTAAAATCCCGCCCAGCTCACCGGCGCGGATCATGGAGACATACAAATTGTCAAAGGCTTCGGGATACTTCTTCATCGTGTCGGCAATGCCCATGCCCGCTTCAATATCCAACCTTAAACCGACCACGACTTTCTTGAAGGCCGGGTTTTCAATTTGATCTTCCAGAATCGTCAGACCTTGCACGAGAGGCACGCCGGCGCCGACTAACGTGGAAAGCTGCCGTGAAAAAAGCACCAAATCTACGGATGTGACCTTAGGACCAAAAAGCACTTTGACCTTGTCAACGATGCTTTCTCCCTTTTCTTTCAGGTCCAGGATCGTCAGTTTTTGCGCGCGGAGGAGCGCCCTGGCCGTGTTGACGTCCGGAGCCATGATAAAACTGTCCGTGACCACTCCGGTGGACGACCTTCCTTTATAAGTGTATTTTGGCATGGGCAGTTCCCTTATTTTTTCAGTTTTTCTTTGAGCGCTTTTTCCACAAAGTCAGGGACAAAATTTTTGACGTCGCCTCCCAGGCGCGTCACTTCTTTGACTAGAGTGGAGGAGAGATAGGTATATTTTTCGTCCGGCATGAGGAAAATGGTTTCGACTTCGTGATCGGAATGGGAGTTTTGAGAAAGATGGCGGTTCATCAACGCCATCTGGAACTCATATTCAAAATCGGAGATGGCTCTCAATCCCCGGATAATGGCGATAGCGCCTTTATGATGGGCGTAATCCATCAATAAGCCGTGAAAACTTTCGGCGGCCACATTCTTTTTGGATTGGACCGCTTTTTGGAGCAAAGATAACCGTTCTGGGATTGTGAAAAGAGATTGTTTGTGTTCCGATTCGCTGACCGCAATAATGATGCGGTCAAATATCTCCAGACCGCGGGTCAGAATGTCGAGGTGCCCGTTGGTCAAAGGATCGAAACTGCCGGGATAGATTGCTAAATTCCCTTTCACGAGAATGTCACTATTATGACTGTAGAATGGTTAGAAGTCAAGCGATGTTGGCCCAGTACCAGGTTTTGGAGAAATGTTTGCGCAGATGGTCGCGCAGGGCGCGGTTTTCCGGTTTTTCCAGGCGCGGATCGCTCTGCACGAGATCGCGAGCGGCCTTTTGGCAACGGGAGACCAGGGCGCCATCCAAAAAGTTAGCCACCTTAAACGGTGGAACGCCGTGTTGGGAAGTGCCAAAAATCTCTCCCGGACCGCGCAGTTTCAAATCGGATTCCGCCAGTTGGAACCCGTTTTGTGTTTGGAGAAATGTCTGGATTCTTTGGTTGGATCGTTCCTTCTCCTGGTGGATCACCAAAACACAGTAGGAGGGATCTTTCCCCCTCCCCACGCGACCGCGCAGTTGGTGTAACGTCGCCAACCCAAACCGTTCCGCATTCTGAATCACCATGACGGTTGCGTTGGGCACATCAATCCCGACTTCAATCACGGTCGTTGCAACCAGGATGGAAAAATTACCCGCATAGAAGCCGGTCATGACTTTCTCTTTTTCTTTACCGGACATCTGTCCGTGCAGAAGACCGACCGAATACCCTTTTAGACTGGTCTGGACCAATTTCTCAAATTCCCGAATGGCGGATTTGAGTTCCACTTTGTCCGATTCGTCTACGAGTGGATACACGATGTAGGCTTGGCGTCCCCGATCCACTTCCGATTTCACGATTTGATAGGATTCCGATTCGTTCTTGCACCAGGTTTCGATCTTCTGCCTTCCCGGAGGCAGATCCTCAATGACCGAGATGTCCAAATCTCCATAGAGTCCGAGAGCGAGTGTGCGGGGAATGGGAGTGGCGGTCATCACGAGCGTGTCGGGAACAGGTTTCCTGGCCGCCAGCATGAGACGATGTTTCACGCCAAAACGGTGCTGCTCGTCAATCACAACCAGGCCGCAGCGTTTGAATTGGACTTTTTTATCGAGAAGAGCGTGCGTGCCGATCGCCATGTGGATTTCCCCGTTTGCGCAGCCTTCCAGAAATTTTTTCCGTTCCGAACCGGAAGCCGATCCCGTCAGCAAACCCAATCGCAAAGGGAACGGTTTCAAGAAATGTTTCATCGTGATATAGTGCTGCTCAGCCAGAATTTCCGTGGGCGCCATCAACACTGATTGCAGATCATTTTCGCAGGCCAAAAGCATGGCGCAAAGCGCCACAATTGTTTTCCCGCTGCCGACGTCTCCCTGCAAAAGGCGGTTCATGGGAAATTCCGAAGTCATGTCTGCAAAGATTTCCCGGATCACTTTTTTTTGGGATAGAGTAAACTCAAAACCGCATTTTTCCTTAAAGGGAGTGAGAAACTTTTTGTGGATTTGGTTGCGGTAATCTTTGGGCGATTCTTTCTTTTTTCTTACTAGG
>JACPSV010000094.1 GCA_016193115.1 Elusimicrobiota bacterium | reverse complement strand
TCAGGCCCATGGCGCGAAACTGAAGTGGAACGGCGGTCAGTGGCGCGTGATGGGAAGCATAGGCGTCATGGGATGTTTCAGTTTTTATCCGGGGAAAAATCTGGGAGCGTATGGGGACGGAGGCATGGTAGTCACAGACAACGCCGCGTATGCCCAACAGCTCAAACTGCTGAGAGATTATGGACGAACGGGCAAATACCAGCACGACCTTCTCGGTTTCAACAAGCGTTTGGACACGTTACAGGCCGCTGTCCTGCGCGTCAAGTTAAAGAAACTCAACCTCTGGAACGAAAAACGCAGAAAGAACGGCGATCTCTATGACCGGCTTTTGAATAAAATCGGGGTACGGACATTTCAAACCCGTTCCTTTGCCGTGCCTGTGCGCCACGTGTATGCCGTTCGCGTTCCCAGACGGGACGATTTAGCCGCCTTCTTGAAAGAGAAGGGAGTTGCGACGGGAGTTCATTACCCAATTCCACTGCATCTGCAGAAAGCGTTTGAATATCTGGGTTACAAAAAAGGCGATTTTCCCGTGGCGGAGAAAATTTCTGAGGAGATTCTCTCTCTTCCCATATTTCCCGAACTTAAAGATACGGAAATCAAAAAAATAGTTGGCCTGATCGGCCAGTTTTATAAAAACCGTGATCCGAGAATATAACGGAATAAAACCCAAGATACATCCTACGTCTTTTGTGCATGAGACGGCGGAAATCATTGGGAACGTGACTTTAGAAAGGAACAGTTCGATTTGGCCTTATTGTGTTTTAAGAGGGGACATTGCGGAAATTGTGGTTGGGGAAGAGACCAACGTGCAGGACAATACGGTGATCCACACAAACGAAGGTAAACCCACCCTTCTAGGGAAAGGGATATCGGTGGGACATTCCGTGTTGCTGCATGGATGCACGGTTCAGGATCGTTGTATCGTGGGGATGGGAGCAATTCTTTTAGATGGCGTGGTGGTGGAAGAGGACTGCATCGTTGGGGCGGGCGCTGTGCTTTCGCCCAACACGAAGGTCACTCGCGGCTCTATGGCCTTGGGGGTACCGGCGCGTGTGATACGGCCTCTGCGCGCGGACGAGATCGAGCATATTCGCTGGAACGCTCAGGAGTACATTCGCCTAAGCGAATCTCACCGCAAGACCTCCC
>JACPSV010000093.1 GCA_016193115.1 Elusimicrobiota bacterium | reverse complement strand
GATCAGGGGCATGATACCAATCCAGCTCACGCAGGAAACCATAAAAGACTTTTCCAGATAAGACCCTATTCTGAGAAAGAGAGATGGCCTTTTCTCAGAGCGCGATTTGCGGGAATCGCGCTCCATCGCTTGAAAAAGTCCTAGCGCCAATACCGTGATGTAAGAGAGTTGGAATCCGATATCGAATATCTCGAGCGGATACAAGAGGAGTGTCCAGAATGCCGCCCATGACAGGGAAACAATCATCTCTGTCTCTCTCCCGATGATCCATCCTAAGAGCGTCAACCCGCACATGAGCGTGGCCCTCAAAACGCTGGGACTGGTTCCCGTGAGAATGCAATAGATCGCCAGGAATAGCAGCGTGAGAAAATACGCGCTTCTAAGCGGGATCCGGAAAAAACGCAGGAGCGCAACCGTTAATAGGGCAATCAATACAATGTTTCCTCCGGAAATAGCCAAAAGGTGGGCGGTGCCTGACCGTGAGCAATCGTTCCGGATGCTAAATGGGATGGCGCTCTGGTCTCCCAAAAGAATCGCCGCGAGAACTTTATTTTCCGGAAAAGGAATTTCATTTTCAATTTTAGTCCGGAGCGTCCCGCCGAGTTTTTCAATCCAAAGAAATGGGGGGTTGCGCCGCTCTTTGAAATGAATTCCAACGTCAACGGATTTTTCCTGGAGCGCTTGCAGACACAAAGTTTGGCCAAGAGAAAAAATCCCAAATACCAGAACAGACCAAAAAAGTCTCGGCCACTGACGAACCAGGAATGCCGTCAGAAGGATGGAAATGGTGATACAAAAACTGATAGCCGGAGAATGAGGCAGGTCGCAAAGAGCGCCTTCAAAAACAATCCCAGACGCCAATACCGTAGCGATCCAAAATAGTGGCCGTAACATCAGCGCTTCCCCGGACCCGGCTCTTTTTCTTGAGTGATAAAAAGATATTTCTTCAGTTCGGAATATCTCTCTTTCCCAATTCCTTTCACTTTCTGAATTTCATCCAGTTTGGAAAATGAACCAGACTTTTCCCTGAAGGTCAAGATGGTTTGCGCCAGTTTTGGTCCTATCCCGGGCAGCCGTTCCAAATCCTGAAGGGAAGCTTTATTCAAATCAACGCGTAAGGGTCTCGATGAATTCATTGCGGTTCTATTCTGGTCCGGAACGCCATTCTTTTTTCCGGAACGATAGATCCGAATTCCCAACCCAAGCGCCAGAAAAAAAACCAAAAACAAAAAACAATTTCTTTCCATCTGGGTCATGGTTTTTCTCCTACAACATCCAAGGTAAAACCATTCCTTCGCTGATGCTCAGTCATGTCTCCACTCTACCTAAAAAAACGTGGTTGTTAAAGCCATCCTTTATATGTATCTCCGCGGGAAAAACTCATTGTCCCCACTTGACAAAAGGGCGGTTATTCGCTATGTTTTATACTATCTGGTAAAAGATGGCTCTGTTAAAGGGAGGAAGGTAAAATATGTACTTAAAATCGATCGAGCTGGTCGGCTTTAAGTCGTTTGCCAACAAGACGTACATTGATTTGAAGGAAGGGGTCACCGGAATTGTGGGACCCAACGGGTGCGGAAAGTCCAACATTGTGGACGCGTTCCGCTGGTGTCTGGGAGAGATGTCCGCAAAATCCCTGCGCTCGAAACAGATGTTGGACGTGATCTTCGCCGGATCCAGCGGTAAAGCGGCGATGAACCTTTCGGAAGTGACCCTCACGTTCGACAACTCCCATCATATCCTGCCCATTGACTTCACGGAAGTGCAGGTCACGCGGCGCCTTTTCCGTAGCGGCGAATCGGAATATTTCTTAAACAAAACCCAATGCCGTTTGAAAGATATTCGGGACCTTTTTCTGGATACCGGTATCGGGGAAGGTTATTCCATTTTGGCGCAGGGGGAAGTGGACTTCGTGATCAATGCCAAACCGGAAGAAAGACGGGAACTTTTTGAAGAAGCCGCGGGAATTTCCAAATATAAGGCCCGACGGGAAGAGACGTTAAGAAAACTGGAAAAAGTGGATATGGACTTAAGCCGTTTGTCGGACATCGTTTCCCTGACCAAAGAACAGATGGATTCCCTGGAGTCGGCCGCGAAAAAAGCTCAGAGTTACCAGAAATTGAAAGCAGAGCTTAAAGTTTTGGAAGTGACGGATTATCTGAATCAGATGTCTCGTCTGGAAGAAGAAATTCAGGATAAACAGAAAAAGATTGACCAATTCAAACAGGAAATTCTGGAAGCGACAACCGCTCTGGACAAGTCGGAAGCGGATCTGACACAAAACCGGATCCAGCAGGACCAGTGCGACAAAGAGCTTTTCGAACGGAACACCGCTCTCCTGCACTTAGACAAAGAAATTGACCATTCCGACCAGATGTTGAAAGTTTCCAAAGAGCGTGAAAGCGAGTTCCGGGAAAAGGAAAAGAAAACCCAAGAGCAGATCGAGTTGGACCGGGGTGAGCTTAAAAACATTGAAGCAAAGTTGGAGACAGTAAAGGCGGAACTCAGCCGGTCCCAGAAAGAAGCGGAAGAGTTGCAATCCCATTTTGAAAAAGAGAAAGAAACATGGAAAAGTCTGGAATCGGAAAGAAACACTTTCGACAATTCCAAGAGAAAACTTTCCGACCTGATTTTGAAACTGGCCGGAGACAGAAACGAACTCATCAATGAGAAGAACCGGTATACGTCCCTTCTCCTGAACAAAGGCGCCGAAATTCTCTCCTCCCAAAAAGAGTTGGAGAAGTATGCGCGGGAAGAGATGCGCCTGCGCGCGGAAGTGGAACAAATTGAACAGAACCTTAAAGAGTTGGCGGAAAATTGCCTGCATTTGGAAACTGAAACTCGCTCCCTGCAGGAACAGTGCCGGACGGATGAATCGTTCCGGTCTGAAAGTTTAAGCAAAATTCAGAAAGCGCGCGACAGTCTGATTCAGCAGGAAACGAGAAAACAGGTTTTGGACCAGGATTTTCTGACTCACCCTTACCGGAAAGGCACCCAAGCCATTCTCAACGGCGGTTTTCCCGGGATCAAAGGGGTCGTGGGTCTTCTATTCAAATATTCCGATACCGTGGCCCCTTGGGTGGAATCCGTGCTCGGCCACAAGCTGAACTCTTTGGTTTTTGAAACTCTGGCGGAAGCTCAACAAGCCATTCAGTGGCTGAAAGAAAATCAGGCCGGGCGAGCGCACTGTTTTGTCTTAGAAAGGATCCCCACGGTCCAACCGTTGGATCTGCGTTCCAGCCCCAATGCGAACTCGCTCTGCGCATTTGTCCACTGCGCGCCGGAGGTGGAAAAACTCAAGAACTATATTTTTGGGTCTGCCTTCTTAAAAGAATGTATGATACCGGCATGATTGACGGTGGCAGCGATATTTCTTCCTCCCAAGCCCAAGCGGGAACGGAAGAGAAAAACCCGTTTCTTCAAAAAGAGAAACTGGTTCAGGACATTGATCAGATTCAGAAAGAGTTGGATCAGTTGCAAAAGGAGAACGAAAGCCGCCAGAACCGCTTGACCGAACAACAGCTTTCATTCAATGAGAAAAAGTCCGCTTTGGATAAGCAAGCCCTGCAAAAAAACATGGCGCAAGAGATTTGGAACAAGAAAAATGAAGAACTCAGCCTGTCTGTTCGGGAAAAACAAGTGCTTCAGGAAAAACTGGATCAGGACAAGAAGGAACAGTGCGAACATCAGCAAGCTCTGCAGTTGATTGAAGCGAAGCTGGAGAACCTGCAGTCCGATCAGAGAAAAAGGGAGGAAGAACGAACCGAGCTGGAACGGCAAATTGAGGAGAAGAGACAAGAGGAACACCGTTTTGAGCTGCGCGCTAAAGAGGCGGAAATCCGTCTGGAAAGTTTTCTGGAAAACGTGCGCAGGAACGAGGAAAGTTTGGAAGAATGGAGAAACAGGTTGGAAGAAATTTCCCATAACGTCCAAGATGCGGAAGAGGAAATAGAAGTCTTTCGGGAACAGTGCCTGCGGATGGGGAAGATTCAGAAAGACGAGACGCTGAAAATTCAAAACTTGCAAAGCGAGAAAACAAAGGTTTCCGCTGAGACCGAATCAATCCTCAAAAGAAAAAATGAGTTGGAAAGTTTGGTTTGGGCTACGCAAGAAACCGTGCAGAAGTGCCGGGAAACCCAAAAGACGCTCTCAGAGATTTCTCACGGCGCCGAGTTGGAACTGCGCACGTCCGAAAACGAGAAGAAGAATATCCTGAACCGCCTGCAGGACAACTACCAGCTCACCCTGGAATCCGCTCAGGAACAGTTTCCCCTGAACCCCGTGGATGCGGAAGAGATAGCGCGCCTGAAAAAAAGGGTGGAATCTCTCTCTCATTCCGTGAATCTGGAAGCTCCGGAACAATATAAGTCTCTCCAAGAAAGATACCAGTTCCTAGACACGCAAATGCAAGACCTCCAGAAAGCTAAGGAAGACCTCAGAAGCGCCATTCAACAAATCAATCACACGACCCGAGAACAATTTAAGCAAACCTTTGCTAAGGTGCAAGAAAACTTTAAGACTGTTTACTCCCAATTGTTTGAGGGGGGGGTCGCCAATCTGATTTTCACAGACCCGGAGAATATCCTGGATAGCGGAATAGACATTGTTGCCCAGCCGGCAGGGAAGAAACTGCAAAACATTGCTCTCCTATCGGGCGGGGAGAAAACCTTGACCGCCATCGCCCTTCTGTTTGCTTTCTTCATGGTGAAACCTTCTCCCACCTGCATTCTAGACGAGGTAGACGCCCCCCTGGATCCTGCCAACGTGAACCGTTACCTCAGTCTTTTGAAAGATTTCGCGCAAAAAACTCAATTCATCGCCGTGACTCACAACGCCAAAACCATGGAATCCGCGGACATACTCTACGGGGTCACGATGGAAGAATCCGGAGTTTCCCGTCTCCTCTCCGTCAGACTCAAAAAAGAAAACAGCCAAACCAGCGTCGCCCTCCTCCCCGCATAATAAGAAACCTTACACCCATATTGACAAAGGGGGGATTCCCTGCTATCTCCTATACACCGAGTCTATTGGCCGGTACTGAGGAGGGTTCTATGCTTAAAGTGTTCATTGCTTTCTGTTTTCTGACTGTCTTTACCGCG
>JACPSV010000131.1 GCA_016193115.1 Elusimicrobiota bacterium | reverse complement strand
TAGCTTTGCTTTGAAACCGCCTTCCAGGATCACCTTCGTGTCTTCTTGCGCCCGTGTCCCATAAGTTCCGTTCGACTCGACCACTTTTTCATTATCGTAGGTTGTGATCGCGTACCGGATTCGCGAGAAGAAACGGCTCCAAGCGAAAGAAGCGTTAGCTTCCATCCCCTTCTGGTCTTTCAAAGTTCCGGCCAGCTCGGTGTTGGAACTCAAACCCTTAAACTCGCGAATGATGTCCGTATAGTTAGGAAAATCCAGTACCCTGTAAACACCTTGTCCCGTGAGGGTCGCGTTTTGGCCAAACAAACCAAACTTGTAATCCAGAGCGAGGGAACCGCCGTAAACCTTACTGTCATAAAGGCCTGAACCCCAAATCTCGCCTGCCGCAGTTCGCGTAAAATTGGTTCCATAACTTGCTCCGGGACGGATACGCAGCCAGTCAAACAGGTCCCATCGGTACTCGCCATTAAAATTGTGGGACAACTCTTTGGAAGCAAACTCTTTGGTATCGGGAAACCTAAACCCTTCTCCGGAAAAACCAAGATTGTAGAGAGCAAATATGGCATGCTTCTCGGTAATCCTAGAAAGAAGACCTACGCTCATGCCCACGTTGGCGCCGGCAAAAAAGTTTCCTTTTGTGGGTAGGAAAGCGCCCTGCATCATGCTCATGTTAAAATAGGGAGTGAATATTCTGCTCTCCGCCGGCACGGCGGACGCCAACCCGCTAAATCCAAAAAGACCGACAGAAAATAAAACTGCCAATCGTTTCATCATTAGAAATTGAGATGGAAATTAAGTTGCGGCTGCATGATGAACACGGACTCCGGATAGATGCTTAACCCGAACTCCACGTATTTCATGTACCAGCTTACCTTAGTGGTGATCAAATTGTTTGTGATTCCGTACCCGCCTTGAATAATCCATTTCCTGTTCTTGGCGTAGGCATGTTCCAAACCGGCCGAGAGAGTATGTTCCGTCATACCACCGTTAAAACTCTTTACCTTGGATCCTAAAATGTCCTGCTCTTTGTTGAGATCAAGTTTCATGTCCAGTTTGGAAAATTTGTAGCTCCAAAACAACCGCACTCTGGGCTCGAGAGAGCTGGTCATCACCACACCGTAATAGGAACCTTTTAAGCTCGCGTCGGTGACTTTGGTGTCGCTATCGGCGGCCGTCGCATTCTTGTCCACAACCATGTCCGTCAGCAGGGAAGACCAATATCCGCCGACGACGTCCAATTGCGGGAGTCCGGGAACCATACGGCCTTCCGCGTGCAAACGCAGTTTGCCGCTGATATTGCCCGCGGAAGTCAAATCGGGCAGCGGGACAATCAGTATTCCGCCCAAAAAGTGGTAGCTGGCGCCAATCCATTTTCCCGGAGGAAGAGGGTTCGTGGATTCCATATTTCTTTGGAACTCGTACATAAATAAAGGAGGGTTCGCCAGGAGTTTTCCTGCCTGCTGAATGCCAAAACTTAGGAACTGATTTTCCGCGGAAACCGTTTTCACCGTCAGCGCGAGAAAGATCGGAAATAAGAAAAGAATTCTCTTAAACATTGGAAGGGTTATTCAAATCCATCGCTGATGTTACCCAAACCGCTCGCGAAAGATTTGACCATGGAAATCACGACGTCGGTTATGAGCACAATATCAATGTTATTTCTGGCTGTGTTGCCGCCGGCAAAGTAGGCGGCAGACGTCACGTCGGCATGCAAATCCGGGCTGTTGGCAGTGTCCTGTTTGACGAAGAACGCCAACTGGCCCGCGCTATTGTTCAAAGCATCTTCAATGTTGGTGCTATTCGTAAAATCTGAGACGTTGCGCAATTTTCCGCTGTTGTTAATGACAAACCCTTCTCCCGCCAGCCAAATTTTCTTGGTGTTATCGGACTTTAACAAGAACCTCTTCGCCGTATAGCCGTAGAGATCGCCTCCAGTACCATCCACATCCACGGACGCAATCGTTGTATCCTCCGCAAAACGGCTCAGACCAGCGACATTCTTGTTATCGTCAATTCTTAAGTCATAAACATTTCTAAATTCACCGCCAAACCCGCTGCCTTTGGAAAGCGTTCCAACGTAGAGGTCGGGCTTAATATCGTCCGTCGCGGCGTCTCTCTTGCCAAAGAAACCAATCGTGAAGACTGCGTCCGCCCCGCCGGTGTTGCTAGCCAAAATAAGGGCGGTTTTGTCCAGCTTATTCTCTTTCCCTTCGAAATAGGAAGGAAACTCGCTCACCTGTTCCGGCAAAGCGTTATTGAATTCCGCTTTAGCGATCAAAACGTCCCTGCGGATTCCCGTGGTTGGACCTGCGTAAGCATAGCGGCGCAATCCGGAAGAAGAATACCCCTCCCGTTTGACCACGTTGACTACCTGGATCGTCTTACTATCCGGACGTTCCAACCTTTGGTCCACACGCACCAAGTTGCCGTGGATATCGGTTAAAGTCCGGCCTGCCGCAAAATCTTCTTCTTTGAGTTGTTGACGGAACTCCGATTCGTCGCGAATGGTTTCGTGAACATTCTGGGCAAAGTCGCTGATTTCTTGCCTTTCTTCCTTGTTTTCGTCCAGCTTGGCAACCCGCTCTTGGGGCGTGAAACCGGGATCCCACTCCTCTAGACCGTCTTTCTCCTCTTCCTGACTGAGAGCTTCCGTCTGACCGTTGGCGTAACTGCTGCCTTGTGTGACGGACTCTTCCGACTGCAAAACGTTTGCGTCCGAATAGAGATTGAGGTTCACTTCCCCAAAAAGCACTTGAATGATGGGTTGGCTCTCTTCCGTGAGACGGTCTACCGTAAAGAC
>JACPSV010000130.1 GCA_016193115.1 Elusimicrobiota bacterium | reverse complement strand
GCTATTTTATCGGAAGTGGGAGCAGAAACCTACTCGATCGAAATCGTTCCCGAACTGGCCCAATTCGCCCGAAAAAATTTAGACCGCGCCGGCTATCCTCAGGTGATCGTAAAATCGGGAGACGGATACGAAGGCTGGCCGGAACACGCGCCCTTCGACGCGATCATTGTGACCTGCGCTCCGGAAAAAGTGCCTCAACCTCTGGCTAGCCAACTGAAAGAGGGCGGAAGAATGGTGATTCCCGTGGGTCCGGAAAATGACGTCCAGGAACTTTATTTGCTCACAAAAGTGAATGGGCAACTGTTTCAGAAATCCGTAGCGCCCGTCCGGTTCGTACCCATGTCCGGTCAATCTCAAAAAAAATAAATCCAGTATGTTAAGAAAACCTTATTGCGCGCATTGGTATCCAAACGAAAAGAAGGAAGTTCTGACCTACTTTTCGCCCGTCTCCGAAAAAAGCGCATCTACGGTGACCTGTCTGGTGTCGCCGCACGCGGGGTGGATCTATTCCGGCAAAGTAGCGGGAAAATGTTACTCTTACCTTTCTCAAGTAGATCTGGCCATACTTTTGGGAACCAACCATACGGGACTGGGCGCTGCGACCAGTCTTTACCCTCAAGGAGAATGGGAAATGCCCATGGGAACTGTCGGTATCGCTTCGGATTTTTCCGATTCTTTATTGAAAGTTTGCAAGGATATCCAGCCGGACGTGGACGCCCACCTCTACGAACACGCGATCGAAGTGCAGATCCCTTTTCTGCAGACCCTGAACCCCAACGTGAAGATTGTTCCCATAGAAATGAGAGACTATCGTTTGGAAGTCTGCCACGCGATCGCGCGCTCTCTTTCCGAAACGATTCGCTCTTACCTAAAACTTTCTCCTAACCACCGCATCTGCGTGATCGCCTCCAGCGACATGACCCATTGCGGGGAACAGTACGGACAGATCCCTCCGGATCGCATGACAGCGGCAGAATTCGCGCGTGCCCAGGACGCCCTTGCCATAGAACAAATGCTCCAACTGGACACCGCCGGTCTTTTGGAAACCGTGAAAGAAAAAAAGATCACGATGTGCGGTTCCGGTCCGGCGGCAGTCGTTCTGGAAACCGCCAAAAATCTGGGCAACAAAAAAGCCTCGCTGCTCGGCTATGCGACCTCCAGCGACCGGACGGGCAAAGATTCCGGCTACGCGGTAGGTTACGCCGGACTTCTAATTCAATAAAATGTGCGGCATCTGCGGACGATTAGAATTCTCATCTAAACCTGTAACACGGCAGCTCGTTCAGGACATGAACAACCGCCTTTTTCACAGAGGGCCGGACGAAGAAGGATTCTATTTCTCTCCGGACAACCGGTTTGGGATGGGGATCCGCCGCCTTAAAATCATTGATCTTTCCACAGGATCCCAACCCATATTTAACGAAACAAAAGAAATTGCGGTCGTCCTGAACGGCGAAATCTACAACTATCTGGAACTGAGAGAAGACCTGCAAAAGAAAGGTCACAGATTCAAAACCCAGTCCGACACCGAGGCCATCGTTCACGCTTACGAATCTTATGGGCTGGAATTCTTGAGCCAGTTGAACGGCATGTTCGCTTTCTCTCTCTGGGACGAGAGAGAAAAGAAATTGATTGTCGCCCGAGACCGGATGGGAATTAAACCTCTCTACTACCGCGCAAACGGGGACGGCATCTCTTTCGCCTCTGAAATTAAATCCTTGCTGGCCGACCCACTCTGCCCCAAAGAGTTGGATCTGCTCGCGTTGGACGACTACTTTTCTCTTCTCTATGTGCCGGGACCAAGATCCATATTCCAATCCATCCACAAATTGGAACCCGGCCATTTTCTGATCTGTGACGCCCGGAACCGGTCCGTACAGAACCGTTCTTATTGGGAAAGGCCTCTGCCTCAATCGCCTGCGGATCTGGGATGGAACACCTACCAGGAAAAACTGGACTTTCTCTTGAGAGATTCCTTAAAACTGCAATTGCGCTCGGATGTGCCTAACGGTCTCTTTCTTTCCAGCGGTTTAGATTCGGCAACCATTCTCTACTATGCCAGTCAGGTTTCTTCGCAAAAGATAAAAACCTTCACGATCCACTTTGATGAGAGATCCTACGATGAAAGAGAGGGCGCTTCTCTGCTTGCAAAACACTGCGGATCGGATCACCACCCTATCCATCTAGAACCTCAAATCGAAGAGATCACGTCAAAAACAGCGGAATTTTTTGACGAACCTTTTGCCGACACATCCGCCATCCCCACGTACCTCCTCTGCCAATCCGCCAGAAAAGATATTACCGTGGCTCTCTCCGGGGAAGGCGGGGACGAACTTTTTGCCGGATACCCCACTTATATTGCCACGCGTTGGGCGCCGTTCTACCGCAAAATCCCGTCTCTTTTGAGACGTGGGTTGTCTTCCTTTGCGCAACAGTTGCCGGTTTCCTGGGACAGGATCAGTTGGGAATTTAAGCTCAAAGAATTTGTGCGCGGAGCGGAACTGCCGGCGGAAAAAAGCCATTACGCCTGGAAAGAGATATTCAGTGAAGAGGAAAAAGGGAAACTGTACAGCGATTCTTTCCTGAAATCCAAGAACGGGCATGAAGGGTTTGAAAGTTTTGAGAAGATATTCCAACAGTTGGGGAACGGAATTGATTTAGAGAAACTGCTTTATGTGGACCAAAAGACTTATCTTTTGGACCAGTTCCTCGTGAAATCGGACCGCATGAGCATGGCGCACGCTTTGGAAGTGCGGGTGCCTCTTTTAGACCACCGCATCGTAGAGCTAGCCGCAGAGATTCCCGCGCGCTACAAGTTAAGAGGTTGGACGACCAAGTGG
>JACPSV010000129.1 GCA_016193115.1 Elusimicrobiota bacterium | reverse complement strand
GTGGAACTTAAATCCGTCGTCCAACCGCTTTGTCCTGCCACGGAACTGAACTGGGAATCCGTGCTTCTTTCTATCTGGAAGAACGTGCCCGTAGAATTGTCCATCCCCACGCCGCTCAAACTCCATTGCACGGTGAGACTGGAACTCTTGACGGAGGCGATCGTTCCCGCCTGAGGCGTGGCCGCCAGGGTGGGCGTGGTTAAACTCACCGAAGCGGACGGCAGTCCGCGATGGCTGAGGGCGCGGGCATAGACCGTGTAGGTCGTGTTGGGCAAAAGGTTGGAAGAAAGCAGGCTGACCGCGGGACTCCCGAAACCTGTGATCCCGCTAGACGTGATTGCGGTTGTGAAAACGGCTGCTGTAGAAATCTCAAAACGCGTGCCAGCCGGATTGCTGTTGCTGCTGAAAGATATCGTAAAACTCGTTCGATTCACCGCATAACTTAAAATCGTGGGCGCGGACGAGAGTGTCACCGTTGATCCCAAACTGATAAACGGCGTGTACAGGTCCCGCGTTAAATTATAGGACCGCGCTCTAAAGAAATAGGTGGTGTTGGGAGTGAGACCCGTGATCGAATGCGTGGTGTTGGCAAGGTAAGCGTCCTGTTGGGAGTTCACCCCAAATCCGGAATCGGTGGAATATTGAACGTTGTAGAACGTGCCCAGATTGGCGTCAGAACCGGAATAGACTGGGTTTCCATCCTTATTTAATTGAACCGTGATCGTGGTGACCGTGACTTCATAATTCTGTAATGTGGGCGAAACCGGTAAAGTCATGGTTGTGATGGTAAGGGTAGGCGAGCTGGCTCGGTTATCATAGTTATAGGAAATAATCCTAAAATGGTAAGTCGTATTGGGAGCGAGAGATTGAACCGTGGCCGCATTGAGGAGAGTGATACTGGAAGCCTGTATGAGACTGAAGTCCGTCACGGAGGAAGCTTCTACCCGATAGCTCGTGACAGGCGACGGATTAGAATTTGCGTCCCAGGTTAAAGAAGCGCTGGATCCATACACGCTGACGAATGCGGCGTTAGCCGCCGTGTTCGTCAAGCTATAGGCGGTTGTGACGGTGCTGGAGGACGCTTCAATCGCGTTAAAAGCGACAATTCTGACGGCGAAAGAAGTGTTGGGTCCGGACAGTCCGGTTTGAATGAAATAAGTGGTATTTTCCGCAAGGTTTCCGGAAATGGCTCCGCCGCTGGCCGCAACCACTCTAAAACCGGTTTCATTCGAACCCAAATCTATCCAGGACCAGTTGATAGAAGCGCTGGAGAGGCCCAATCCCACCACATTCAAAGGAGCCGCCACCGCGTCCGAAGAAACGCGGATTCCGGAAACGGCGGAACCCGTAGAAATGTAGCTGTAGTCTTCGTTTCTGTAGGATTTTATCGAGATATAGACAGTCGTTCCCAGAGGGAGTCCTGTCACAGTTTTGTTGGCGGTCAGGATACCCGGATTATCGGGAACCCAGCTCTGCACAAAAGTTTGCGCGGCATCGAACGACGCCTCCGTAGAAATGGCCGATTGGGAAGACCACTTCACGATATACGTTGTAACAGCCAGAGTGGATCCCTCTATGGCCGCAGGAGCGCTCCAGACCAGACCCACGCTACCATTCGTGCTGACCACCGTGCCGCCTAAATCTGTAATCGCGTTGGGATGAGCCATCAGGTTGGCAAAACCGGGAGCGAGGGCATAGTCTCCGGATTCGGAAGCGTTCCCCAATGTGAAGTTGCCGCCCTCGTAGAGAGAAAAATTGCCGCTGATTTTGCGGACGCCGTCGCTCCCCAAAAAGTTCGTGCCTGAGAAAGTGCTTGCCCCAACGGTCATTTCGTTCCGCAAAATTTTGTAGCTTGTTCCGCTCAACGATTCCGCCGCAAATAGAGCAGAAGAGACAAAAAAGGCTAGAGGCAGGAAGATTAGGAGGAACCGGTTTACTGTTTTTTCTGAAGTGAACATGGTATTATCCACTTCTTTAGGACGCAAACCGAATGCCAATCCTGTATACGGTTACATTATGGTTATTAGATTAAAAGAAAGGCAGTTTTACTCTTCCGGTGAGGCCAGAACCCACTCCCCGTCATTCCGGCGAGATGCGGGTCAGTCCTCGTTTGGCTTCTTCGTTGGCAGGGTCTAACTCTAAAGATTTTTCCCAGAGGGATTTCGCTTTCTTCTTGTCTCCTCCCAAGAAAGATTCCAGTCCCTCTTTATACAAATTCTGGCTCTGAACTTTTTTCTGCAGGTCCCACCGTCTCTGAATATTGTCCAAACTGCTTTTTGCCTCGCCGGAACTGGGGTTATGGACTAAAGATTCCTTCAAATTCTTGACCGCATTGTCCCAGTCCCCTTTACCCGCAAAATCTTGACCTTTGACAAGGAACTGTTTATAAAGAATTTCGTGCGAGGAGTCCACATATCTCCGCGCCTCTTCGTTCTTCGCGTCCATACGGATCACCTGTTCAAACAGGCGGATCGCTTCTTCGTATTTTTCCCCTTTGTAGGCGGAAAACGCGTCCCTGTTGATTTTGGAAACTTCTTCTTTCATCACAACATCATCGGCTTCTCTTTGCCTGTGTTCCAATATCTCCATACATTTGGCTAACTGCGCTCTCGCTTCCTCATGGTCGGGCTTAATCACGATCACTTTCTCAAACGCGTCCTTCGCTTTTACATAATCTTCCGCCGCAAACGCCACCAACCCGTCCCGATAAAAATTCTCCACAAAAGACTGGAACTGTCCTTCAATCTGTTTCAGGTAGCCCTGCGCGGCCGCGTGGTCGGGCTGCAAGCCCAGAACAGCTTGAAAATCTAACCTGGCATTGATCAGGTTCCCTTCCTCAAAAAACTTCTCGCCGCGGCTGAAGAGAGCGTTAATTTGGATAAGCAGTTTCTCCTTCTTGTCGCTCTCTTCCAACTCCTGAAAACTTTTTTGGATCGTTTGAAGCAACTTCCGGTTCTCATCCAGCCAGGGAGCCACGTTGTGCACTTGCATAGAAATCAGATAAGCGTCCACCAAAAGACCTTGCGCATAGAGAGTCTTGGCTTCATTCACTTTCCCTCTTAACTGCGCTTCCGCCCGGGGTTTCTCGCGGCTTTTCCCAAACCGGTAGACAACGCTCACCCGATGCGATTCTTCCAGATTTCCAAAAGGCACAAACGCATAGTCCACGGTGAATAGCGGATTCTCAAACCCGATCCCGTAGGTAAAATTTTTCTCCAAATGGCTCGAACCTTTGTATCCCGCCCGCAAAGAAATCATCGTCAACACTTTATATTCCGCGCCGATCGCGGGATAAAATCCCACACCGCTTCCCAGAACACCGTCTATTCCCACCGTGACCGCTTTACCCCAAAACGACCGCGCCGCTCCCAACCGCACCACGCGGGCCAGACCGTCGCTGCTACTCTCAAAACTCATTCCGTTGGAAAGGTTCTGCGCCGCACCCGCCACCCGAACCCCATTCAAATATCCCCAGCGAACGGGGTAGACAAACCCGGCGTCGAGAGCGAAACACAGTGCGTTCACATCCCCCAAATTTCTGCGCAAGATTTTAAGGCTTGCTCCCACTCCCAAACTTTCTACGCCAACGCCCAACCCTTTCAATTCCAAAGACATCTTTTTTCCCCAGCTCCCGCTCACCACCAGATCGCTCGCGTTCACGTTTGCAGTTTTTGTGCCCTGACTGTCGTATCCCGTGATGTCCCCATACCCAAAATAGTTGACCGCCCCTCCGGCCACGCCCCACGCGTCTCCCAGGGGATGGATATAACTGGCGACCTCCTGCTTCAAATCTAAAATGTATTCGTTATGCTGCAACCCGATTTCTTTCTGGTTCATCCAAGCCATCAAAGCCGGGTTATAAAATTGGCTGAAGACCCTCTCCTCGGACGCGAACTGGACTCCGCCCATGGCCACGGATCGGGCGCCTATGTCCGCCTTCAAATGGCTAGCCCCGCTTTTCCCCGCCGCCGCAAAAGCTGAAGAGGCAGAAAGAATAAATGAAAGTAATATCGTCATTCTGACAAGTTTCATCTTACAACCACCAGTTTGCCTTTTCTTTGGTTGCTGCCGCTTTCGATGACATAGAGATAAACGTCGGAAGCCATCTCTTCCCCATCGTCATTTTTTACGTCCCATTCCTTTTTGCTTTCGCCGCTGGTCGCCACAAAATCAATTTTCTTCGCCAACTCTCCGTCCACGGTGTAGATGCGGATGTTCCCTTCGCTGGGTAGATTGGCAAACGTAATTTTAGTGTGTCCCTGCGACG
>JACPSV010000031.1 GCA_016193115.1 Elusimicrobiota bacterium | reverse complement strand
TGAATAGGAGCATCAAAGGGACATTCCATTCCCTTCCAAAGAATGATCTCCTTTTTCTGGATGGGTTCTACCTCGACTCCCAGCCCATCCGCAAGCAGGGTACATTTCTGGTTCCTGAGATTGACCAGAGGAACTCTCGGACCCAAAAGCAGTTTCCCGCCTTTCCGGCAATAGTCCAGAAGCTTTGACTGGGTTTCTTCGTCCATCCGCTCTAAACTAAAGACAGACACCATCTCTTCTTGAAGTAGATCCTGGAGAGAAGATTTTAGGAGGTCGCGGAAAGAATAGTTGAAACCGGCCAACTGAACGATGCGGGCAAACCCGTCAAAAAAGAAGTTCGTCCGCGCTGATTCCAATTCTTGAACCCATGCGCCCGAACAATATTCTGTGGCATAGTAGGGGCTATAAAATCCCAGAGCAAAATCAGACACTTTTTTTGTCTCGGCCAGATCCGATCCGTGACGCTGGATCCATTTTCCCCACTCTTTCAAAGGTTGAATGTGAGGTTTGGTCTCTTTTCCGTTCAGAGAAACCGGCGCTTGCCAGTCATGGTAGCTGCCAAAGGCGCCCATCCCTTTGGAGTTCAGACCGCTGGAAAACATGTAACAGTTGACCCCGTTTAAACCGTGCGCCACCGACGTCTTAATGTTGAGATCCACGTCTTGCGGGTAGAGACGCGGACGGTCCCGCATGACGCCGGTTTGCAGTTCCGCGCAGATCGTGGGCGCCGCGTCATCCAAAAGTTTGGTGACCTCCGAAGTGATGACGATGTCGTGAAAGTTTTCAAAATCGAGACGTCTCATCTGGTAGGCGCCGCCAAAGACAGTTCCCGGATTGAGTCTGGAAAAGTCCTGGTAGAGCGACGTGGTCATGGGACTAAAAACCCCTCTTCCGCGCACGTCATAATCATAAAATTGAGGCGCGTTGGCGGAAAGCGGTACGGTGATGGCGTGTTCCTTGGCCTGGCGCGAAAGAGAGTGAAAATAAAGCGCGTAGTACCTGCGATAAAAGAGAGCCCAATCAAAATGGATTAGGAAATTTTCCGGATTCAGATCCCCTTGCGGCTGCCGGACCTGAGAATAGTTTTGGTAATGAGCGCCGTAACGCTGGTTGAGCTGAGAGATCTCCCCGTATTTTTCCTCGAGAAAGTTCTGGTATAAGGTTGTGACAAATTCGCTTTCATCAAACGCTTTGTGCAGCCAGTGGATCATGCCGATCTCATTGCAGAGTTGGACCAAAAGAATGGGCCCTCCCTGATGAACCTGCGATTGGGAAACCAGAGGCAATATCTGGTCATACCATTTCTTCACGTAGTTTTGAAACGTGGGATGCAGATAGGATAGAAGCAGGGCATGGGGCAGATTATTGAATCCTTTTCTTTGAACATAAATTTCCGGGTGCGAATCCAGAAGCCAACCGGGAATGCCTTCATGCGTCAGTTCCGCGTTGGAAACGGGTCCCACTCGCGCGGAAAAATACAAGCCGTTTTTCTTAATCAATTTCAAAAATTGAACCAGATCCCGTTGCGGGTTGGACTGACCCGTAAAATCGAATTTTCCTTCCTCATATTCATGCCAGTTCCAGGGGATATAGGAACTGACGGTATTCAAGCCCGCGGATTTCGCTTGCTGAAGATGGGAGTTCCAATACTTTTTCGGGATTCGGAAATAGTGAATCTCTCCCGAATATATAAAGAACGGTTTTCCTTTTAGATAAAAGGACCGATCCTTGGTTTGAATTGCAGGATTGATGACAGACTCATCGCTCATAAACATGGGTCCTGGAATTCCTTTTTATTCTTTAAGTCCTGTGGTCGCGATGCCGCGAATCACGTATTTCTGCGCGAAAATAAATATCAAAATAATGGGGATGACCACGACAAACGCGCCGGCCATCAGAAGACCAAACTTGGTGGCATGTTGTCCGTTCAAGTTGGCGAGCGCGACAGTGAGCGTATATTTTTCTTCGCCGGTCATGACGATCAAGGGACCCAGGAAATCGTTCCATGCGCCCATGAACGTGAAAATGCCAAGCGTGGCGAGCACAGGCTTGCATAAAGGGAGAATGACGTTCCAGTAAATGCGAAATTCGGAGCAACCGTCAATCCGGGCTGCTTCCACAAGGTCGTCCGGAATTGTCATCATGAACTGGCGAACCAGAAATATGCCAAAAATTCCAACGCTGGCGGGAATAATAAGTCCCCAGTAGGTATTCAAAAGTCCCAACTGTTTAAGAAAAAGGAAAACCGGAATCATCAGAATCTGGCCGGGAATCATTAAAGTGGCCATCAGGAGAGTGAATATCCTGTCCCGTCCCATGAACCTTAACTTGGCAAAAGCGTATCCCGCAAGGGAACACAGAAACAAATTGCAAAGTGTAATGGAAATAGAAACAATCAGGCTATTTTTGAAGTGCAGAAAGAAATCTACGTCCCGAAAAAGCTGGCGATACCATTCCAGAGTCGGGTTTTCCGGTATCCACTGGGGCGGGTACGTGAAAATGCCGCCCCCCTCTTTCAAAGAAGTGGAGACCATCCAGACAAAAGGCGTGATCGTCAGCGCCAATCCGAACAAAAGGATGAGGTGCAGCCAGAACTTTTCTACCGCGCGGATTATTTTATAGCGATCCGATTCTGTAAACATGGTCGTGTTTGCGTTAGTTAACCTGAAAACCGCTCTTACGGATGCGGATTTGGACAATCGTAAAAACAAATATAATGCCAAAAAGAATGTAGGCTAGAGCGGAGGCGTATCCCAACTCAAAAAACTTGAAACCTTGGTTATACATGTAAAGCATGATAGACATCGTGGAGTTGAGCGGGCCGCCTTTGGTCATGACGTAGGGTTCGGCAAAGAACTGAAGATACCCAATCGTCGTGATGATGACCACAAACGTCATGATGCTGCGCAGTCCCGGCAGCGTCACATGCAGAAAAAGTTGCCAGGCGTTGGCTCCGTCAATGCGAGCCGATTCGTACAGGGTTTCCGGAATACTTTGCAATCCCGCCAGAAATATGACCATGTTGGAACCGAAATTTTTCCAGGCGGCCATCAAGATCAAGGAAGCCAGAGCCGTTCTGGGATCGCTCAACCAGTTAAACCCGTCCAGATGCAGGCTCCTTAATACCCAATTCAAAAGTCCGTACTCGGGATTATAGATCCAACGCCATAAGACGGCAACCGCGACAATCGTGCAAACCACGGGAATGAAATAAGCCGTTCGGAAAAAAGTTTTGAACCGCACCATTTTCTCGTTCAATACGGTGGCGCACAAAAGGGAAATCATAATCGTAAACGGAACCCCGGCCCCCGTAAAAATCAGGGTGTTCCAGAGAGATTTCCAGAATATGGCGTCGCCTAACACCGTGGTATAGTTTCTGAATCCGATAAAACCTACCTTGGTTTTGTCGGCTAATCCGTAAATGTTCCAGTCTGTCATGCTTAAAAGAAATGAGAATAGGATCGGGATAAAAAGAAAAATAGTGAGGATCAGAACGGAAGGGAGTATGAAGAGATAGCCCGGAACCGATTTCTTAAGGTTGAGCATTTCCGAGCCGGCCTTTTCGGATCGGGGTTGTTTGCGTCTTTCCGACTGCCGGAACCTCAAGAACCCGTTCTTCCACGCGATCCAAAAAGCTAAGAGACCGAACGAACCGGCCAATGAGAAAAATAGAAATTTTTGAAATCCCACTTTAGGCGTTTCCTGTTTCCGGAGAATTTCCTGAAAATCTTTTTCCAGGGATTCCAGAGTGGCTGTTATGTTGCCGTCCAGAATTCTATCGGACAAAATCATTGCCTCCATGCGGCTTTCCAGACGATCCGCAATCTGTTCCCACTCGGGAACGTTGGGCGGACTTTGGGTGTCTTTCATCTGTTCTCCGAAAACTTTGAGCATCGGATGTTTTTGCAGGAGAGGATCCTCCCACGCGGCGCGAACCGCGGGCAGGCTTTTCATAATTTTATGCCATTCAATTTGGATGTCGGGACGGCTCATAAACTCTATAAACTTCCAGCCGATCTCCTTTTCTTTGGAATCCTTAAACAGAACCAAATTACAGCCGCCGACGAAAGAAGTGAACTTCTTTTTTGCCGGCAGGACCGAGACGCTCCATTTCCCTTGGATTTCCGGAATTTCCCTTTGGATCAGTTCTACCATCCAGGGGCCGGAGATAAACATGGGGTAGAATCCTGTTTTGAACGCCTGGAAAAGGTCCACATCGGCTGCCCGGCCGGACGGGGTAAGGTTTTCACGGAAGAAGCTCATGTAATAAAGGAGAGCTTCCCTAAATTCGGGAGCGGTCGTCTTAAAAATATCGCCGCCGTTTTGCCAGACGAAAGGAAGGAAAACGCCCCAACTACGGACGGGCAACGTAATCCCGTAGCGGTCTACTTTGCCGTCGCCGTCGCTGTCTTTGGCCAGTCTCTGGCAAACTTCTTTAAATTCTTCCCAGTCTCTGGGTGGATGAGAAAAACCAACGTCCGCCAAAAGGTCTTTGCGGTAAAAGAGTACCCGCGTATCCACATACCAGGGGACACCGTACAATTTTTCGCCGACCCTGCAGGTATTCCATGAACCTTCGAAAAAATTTTCTTTGCGGATATTCTTAGAATTTGCGGTGTAGCTTTCCAGAGGTTCCAACGCTTTCAGGGTTGAGAACTCCGCCATCCATGTGGTACCCAATTGGCAGACGTCCGGAGGAAGACCGCCCACAACGGACGTCAAGAGTTTTTCGTGCGCGGCGTCCCAGGGGATCGCTTGGGTGATGACTTTGACGCCCGGGTTTTCTTTCTCAAACCTGCGCGCCATAATGGAAATGCGCAGTCCCTCTTCCCCCATGGCCCACACGGTCAAAGTCCGGTCCTTCGCTGTAGCGGGAACGGTTAGGAAGAGCGAAAAGATAAGGGTAAAATAATAAAGGAAGGGATTTGTTTTAGAAATTGAATTCGATGTTGGTTCTGACGAAGTTGTCATCGTATGGGAATCCTTTAGGTTCAAAATCCTTAACACCGAAATGGGTGGTTCTAAACTCTCCTTGAATTTTTAGGTTCGTGGTTGCGAAAAACTCGAGTTTACCATAAATGGACTCATTTGCAAACGTGAGACCGGTCTGAGGATGCTCAATATCTTCCCTCTTGGGTTTGAAGAAAAATATCATCCTGGGAGTCAGCTGCGCGCGGACATAAATTTCACTGACTGTCACCCGCTCATTCTTGGAGTAAGAAACCCCCGTGCGATTGCTCACGAAGGCGTAGGTTTCTCTGCGAATCTCTTGATTGAAGGCCAGATCCAGCTTGTGGAAACCGTAATACCCGACTCCCCAGTTCCAACGATTCCTATCATAAGTATCGTTAGAAGCTCGTTTCATTGTATCATATTCCAGAGAAGCCAAGAAACCTCGCCATCCCTCCACGATACGAATGTTGTGCCCTCTCTGATCGCTGTCCGAATCGTCGAAACTGATAGGGCTTTGACGGTAACGCGGTTTAAACTCTGTGTCCACGCTGCGATACTCATAAAATGTTTTGAAACCGGGCAAATAAAGATCGTGTAAAGCGATCTTTCCGCGGAACATTTTTCCGTTGACGTCCAGGGGCGGCTGTAACGCGTTGCCAAAGACAGGATCAAAAGGACTGGAACGGTCCGCAGTCGCTAATTGATTGTAACGGTTGTACCCCAACGTCCCTCCCAACGTGACGCGTTCCCGCCAAAGAGGACGCTCCGCCTGAAGTGTCGTGACGAGATCGTTCTGCACTTCCTTTAATTGCAGGTCTGAAGACGTATTGATCGTTCCTTGACCCAGACTCCCGGCGCTGTTGATTTTAGCGGTTTCGCTGAAGTAAACGCCGATACCCGTGACACGAAACCCTTTCCAGAAAAATTTCAAGCGCGACCCGCCCGTAAAAGAGTCGTACTTATGTTTGATCGCGAAAAGATGGTAATTGAGAGTGTCCACGTCTCCTTCCGCGCTGATTCCCTTAAACCCGAAAACAGGCGAGAACGTGAAGGGAGAATAGTCAACGAAGATATTCCCTAAAGTCACCTGTGTCAAATAAGGAGACAGGTTGTTCGCAAACAGCTGCAAATTGACTTCCTGGATTTTGGAAGACTGGGTGGTGGCGGTCGTTCCGCTGGCCGTGGACTCCGCCACATTGAAACGGGCCGCATCGCCGAATTCCTGGGTTTCCGCCGCCCATTCTATTTTAGCGCTAAAATTTTTGACTTTACCGTTGGCAATGATTTTTCCGAAGTGGTTGACCGTGCTTCTTTGTTCCGGAGCATGCAGAAACTCGGTGAAAACCTGCCCGTTCAGTTCAATGTTTCCGATGCGGAAAGGTTCCAGCTTTGTTTTTTCCGAGATTTGAGTGGGCACGGCCCAGACGGAACTGATCTGTTCTCCGGAGACATAGAGATGATCCACCTGAATTTTGCCGACAGAGGTCTTAACTCCGGAAGTGTTCTTGGATCCTCCGCTGCCGAGAATCGTCATTTCGTAAGCGCGCACCTGCTCTAAATCTATTTTTTCGTTTTTGACCGCTGACTTTTCGTCCAGTTCGAGCTGGTCAATGGGAATCTGAACCATTTCCCAGACGGTTGATTTTAAGATTTGGTCGTTCTCAATCGTCCACTTTTCGCCGTCGGCGTCAATCAAAGAAAACTTAAATATGTTGT
Organism: Elusimicrobiota bacterium; assembly: GCA_016193115.1. Taxonomy (GTDB): domain Bacteria; phylum Elusimicrobiota; class Elusimicrobia; order 2-02-FULL-39-32; family 2-02-FULL-39-32; genus JACPSV01. The sequence goes on along the minus strand of JACPSV010000031.1, from coordinate 463 downwards.
CGGAACCGTCTCCTTTGACCCACAGTTTGATATCCTGGGCGCCTTGCCAATCGAGAGTTGTTTCCCGGGACTGCCAGCGCGCCGCTACCCAGGATCCCCAGGGGCGCGTCGTGGATAAAGTGTATTCCAATTCCATGGAATAGTTCCCCTCCTTGACAATGCGGGAAGAGTTTAATTTCAAGGAGGAATCGTCTCCTTCGTAGATCAGATAGACGTCCGTTGGGTTGGGTCTTTCAAAACTGTCTATCAAGACCTTGTTGGAAAATTTTCCCGTGAGAGCCCTTTCTTCTTCTCCGACTTCGGGCACTTCAAACTGAAAGTCGTCCAGATAAATCTGGCCTTCCCCGTCCTCCCCCGAAAATCCCAGGTTGATGTTGTCCAGCGAGGTCAGGTCCACTTCCTGAAACTCTTTGAGCGGGATTTTGATCTTTCTCCATTCGGTTCCGAGATCCACATAGTCCGC
>JACPSV010000089.1 GCA_016193115.1 Elusimicrobiota bacterium | reverse complement strand
TGTAGTTTCCGGCCTTTTCGGCGACGAACTGGAAGAGAGGAATTTGGTCGCTGCTTCTATCGGTCGCGTAAACGCGGGAAGGAAACTTTAAGACCTCAATATCGCCGGACTTGCCGAACAGGGAATATTCCAGGTCTTGCAATCTCTGCTTGTCCGCGCCGGTTAAATTTTTTTCCAGGCAGACGGCGATATAGGATCCCGGCAACTTTAACCGCACTTTCTGTTCCCCCGGCACTTGCAAAAGAATAACACCCTTTCTCAAACTCAAAAGAAACGGCGTAATTCCGAAGGATAGGGCTAAGATAGCGATTAGGCAAAGGATCCCCCCAAACCAGTATCCTCCTTTACCCAAAAACCAGGCGGGACGATTGATTTTCACGTTATTGTAAAATGAGACGGCCTAACTCAATTTTGTTGCCGTCCGGTTTGAAATAACAATTCAGTTTAGCGCCTTCTTCTTTTTCCTCGTCAATGTCGTGAATGGCTACGGACACTCCCATGGACTGGCCATGACTGGGCTTCGAGAGGGAAAGGTAGTCCCATTGAATTTTTGTGATGACTTCATAACCGTCCGCGGTCTTTCGGGAAAGAGCTTTAACCTCGTTTTCGCCGGGAACACGATTCTGAAACCAGGCGTAGGTTTGAACGGATCCATCGTTCCTGGGTGGAGAGACGCCGATTTGAAAATCGTCCGCATTTCCCCATTGTAACCCTTGGGCGTCCGGATTGATATAAATTTCCACGATGTCGTCTTTGTATATCTCGGAGCCGTGACGGTGAGATTGGATGTCCTGATCCGTCACAATCGAGCGCACATAGAGATAGTCGCTATTCCATAAGAATTGCACGATCGCGCCCAGATCTTTCGCATTCAATATGTTGCCCGATTCCAGATGGGATTTGTCTAAAACAATTTTGTCCGATTTTTCCCATTCCTTCAATGTTGGAAACTCTTCTTCGGGAGAGACCGAGTTTCCAGCCTTAAATTCAGGGCGGCGCTTTTCATAGGGTTGAACCGCGATCTTAAATTGTTCTTTGAGGGGCGCCGGGAAGACGGTCTCTGATCTGCTGATTTGGGAATATTCCTGGATTTTAGACAATGCTTCCTGAACCGGCGGGTACGATTCAAATTGACGATTGATCGTCCGGTTTTTTAGAAAGTTGGTGAGCGCGAGAAAAAGCATCGTCTGATCCAGAATCAGATAATTGCTTGTGATACGATGGGTCTGGATATCTAAGGCGTCGCGAAACCCGAAATCCTGGTATTCCCCGTTCAAAATGTGTCTGGGCCTGGCTCCCATATCTTCCAACTTCTTCAGATTCTCTACGACTTCTTTGGGGAATATGGAAACGGCCAATGCGCTCGCGTGCGGCGTGACGATATCGTCCCGGATCGCGTTAAATCCCAAATATCCGTAGGTGGGAGAGTCCGAAGCCGACCATCCCCACACGGGGAACCCCATTTTTTCCTGGTGCGTCATCTGCGCTTTGGCGAAGTTCCCGCTGGAGAGCCAGGGCAATGAGCCGCGCTCATCAATGAAAAGGCCGGACATAAACCCTAAGAAGAGACCCCCGCCTTTCCATCCTGGTTTGAGATATTCAATTCCGTATCGCTCTTCCAGAAGACGATTCAGGGTTTGCCACGTTTCCAATGGAACTTGGCTCATGGCAATCGCCAGAAAGTAGCAGAGTCTGGAATCGGCGCCCAGATAGTCGTAATACCAGGAACTGAGTTCTCTTTTCTCCGTGTTGTAGCCGCCATGCAGAAGTTTCCTTTTGGGGTGATAGAGAACGTTCCAATCCACGTCCAGAATCTGGTCGCACTGTTTTCTGAGTTCGGGAAAGTATTGGCGGGCGACAATGATTCCCGCGTAATAGTTTCCCAGATCTACGGTGGAGACAAATCTCTCTTTATGCGGCGTCAATTTGGAAACCTGGTTCCAGCTATGAGGCAATTTTTTCCAGGTTTCAAGTTTGGACAGTGTATTCAGAAGTTTCTCCAACTTTCGCGTCGCATCTCCCCTTTTTTCAAACCCAAATTCCACTGCGCCTACGACAGAAGCGATGTAAAAACCAATATTCGTGACCGAGGTGTAAGCATCGCGGAGCGCGTTTGTGTTATCGTAAGGCAACCCGGTTTTGGGTTCAACGTAGGTGTCAATGCACCGATACGTGTCCCGCGCCAGATTGAGAAGATATTTTTTGTCTTCCTTGGAGAGCGATCCGGATTTCAGAGGGCTTGCGCACAAGAGATTCATTCGTCCCGTTAAAGCGAGCAGAATCCATGTAGTGAGAAGAATAAACCTCTTGTTCGCTGAATAACCGGATGTCAAGGTAATGTCTCCAGACTGAATGTGTCTATCAGGATGGAACCTTCACCGCCTTTGGGCACGCTCACGGCAAGCCAGACGGATTTCAGGTTTTTCATGTCAAACTCTTTGTCGTCCCCTCCCCACCAGTAAGTGAGTTCCGAGAACGGAATTTTGATCTGCTGCCATTCGTTCCCGCGGGACAAACGGAACTTCTTTCCGTAATTGGTGTTGTCGCGGTCCACAATCTTGAACTCGAAGTTGTTTTCTTCGCCTGTCCATTTCAGGAAGAACGTGAATACGGATTTGTCCGTCAGATCCACGTTGTAACCCTTGTGCATCTGAACCCACTTGCCGGAGCCGAAATTATATTCCATTCCCGCCGCCTGCTTCTCAACCCCGGGAGACTGAACCAATTTAGCGGTAGCGCCGCTATCCATCTCCGCCTTCCAGCCATCCAGACTGTCACACGCGTCAATCACGCCCGCTTTTACCTTATCCTGCAGTTTTCTCCAGGAAGATACCAGTTTAAGATCGTCCAATATGACGGTGCCGGTTCCCCCTTCGCCTGCGCTGATCGCAAAACCAATCTGGGTGATCGGTCCCAATTTTTTGTCGCCGCCCCACCAATAGGAGAAATCGGTGAGATCAATCGTGACCATTTCCCATGTGTCGGAGGATTTCAGAGGCAGTTTCATGCCGAAGTTTGTGCCGTCCTCATCTACAAGCTTGATTTCCAGATTGTTGGTTTTCTCCGCCAATGTTTTAAGATAAAACCGCACGGCTTTACCTTCATAATCGGATACGGGAATATCCTTGATCAAAGACACCCATTGAGTATTATTTTTCAGGTCATAATCCATTTGCAGCGCTTTTCCCACTTTACCTACGCCGGGGACAACTCCCGTTTTAATCGTTGCTGCGTCAGAGTTCGCGGGCAGCCAATCGTTGGCCTCGAAACCGTCCAGAATGGTTTCTTTGATCACCAGTTTTGTCACTGGAATCGCGGATCCGCTTTTCTCGGTCATCTTTTGCTCCGCCGCCGCGCACTCAACGGTGAGTAGCAGAGCGATCCATCCTACTGCAATTTTCCTATTCATACATTTGCCTCCTATCAGTCCCGGCCTTTCGACGAAGGGTGGGTACTTTCGCTTATCGAAGGAGTGGAACTACTGTTTTATTTTTTAACCTCAGTGGGATTACAATGCTCGACCTTCTTCCTAAAAAAAACGGTCTGGAAAACAAGGGTTTCTTCCGGTTGAACTTAATTTGGGAATCGGACGGAACGGCATGTACCGTGACATGAGATCGAATGTCCACGTCGTGGTAATTGAACAGGAAAAGAAATCCCTTGCTGTCCTTCCAGCGCAGACAGGCCTGTACGTCCCACGGTTCTACCGTGACGTGAGGCTGGACACCTAAAGAAGTGATCCATTCCCGCGTCATCGAAACTAAATAATCAAAATTGTGGATCAGTCCCATCCCGTACATAAGCCAATGACCCTCTCCGCATTTGCCTTGAGCTGCGCAGGTTTTGCCGCCGGCAGTTTTTAGAAGGGTGGTCATATTCCGGCCACTAAAACTGTGAATAGGAGCATCAAAGGGACATTCCATTCCCTTCCAAAGAATGATCTCCTTTTTCTGAATGGGTTCTACCTCTATTCCCAGCCCGTCCGCAAGCAGGGTACATTTCTGATTCCTGAGATCAACCAGAGGCACTCTCGGACCTAAAAGCAGTTTACCGCCTTTCCGGCAATAGTCCAGAAGCTTTGACTGGGTTTCTTCGTCCATCCGTTCTAAACTAAAGACAGACACCATCTCTTCCTGAAGTAGATCCTGGAGAGAAGATTTTAGGAGGTCGCGGAAAGAATAGTTGAAACCGGCTAACTGAACGATGCGGGCAAACCCGTCAAAAAAGAAGTTCGTCCGCGCTGACTCCAATTCTTGAACCCAGTCGCCCGAACAATATTCGGTGGCATAGTAGGGGCTATAAAATCCCAGAGCAAAATCAGATACTTTTTTTGTCTCGGCCAGATCCGATCCGTGACGCTGGATCCATTTTCCCCACT
>JACPSV010000088.1 GCA_016193115.1 Elusimicrobiota bacterium | reverse complement strand
TTTTGTCTGTGTTGGCTCCTTTCATCCAACTGGTTTTAGCCATAGCTTCCGTACGCGTACTACTGCGTACCTCTCTGGGCACGCAAAGTTTTACAAAAAGTTTACAAAAAGTTTGAGACAAGTTTCATCGCTCTTTTCTAGAATAGGGCTTGTAAACGGTTGCAGAGCATAGATTTGTCCCACCTATCTCTGTTTCGGAGAGATGAGATGATAGAATTCTGGACAGAGATTAAAAATAGAAGCTGGCTGCAATGGACAGGAATGTCCGTTGCGGTCAGCTTTTTATTTGTCACCCTGAGCGCCCCTTTTGCGCAAGCCTCCTTCTGGGAAGAAAGAAGGAAGTCTGTGCAGGAAATCCAGAATAAGCAGAAGGACCCCTTCCAGTTAGCGTCCCTTGTGGAATCCAATTCATATCAATCCGTGATTGGAAACGGAATGATGGTTCCGCAGGGCGTCCATCCCTCTCTCCTGCCCTCGCCGAACTCTCAGATTTCATCGGAAATGATGCAAAGAGTGATGAGCCGAGTGAAAACAAAAAGGTCCAGATCTCATAAGATTGACGGCCTTCCTTATGATCTCGCTTCTAAAATAGAAAGATTCGGAGAAATTGAACGCGTCCATCTCACTCCCGGAATGAATGGAACTCCCTCCGTCATTCCCGCGAAAGCGGGAATCCAGAGTCCGCCCAGCGTTCTGGATTCCCGCTTTCGCGGGAATGACGGAGCGGGTGTCCCCTTAATTCTTCACATTCAGGACGCTCACGGAATTTTGCAGGCTCAGAAAAGCATTGCTGCGATCCTAAGGGAATTAACGGACAGCGGGGTCAATTTGGTCGGCGTGGAAGGCAGCGAAGGAGTCATGGAAGGAATCGTAAAATGGAGAAAATATCCGGACAGGGGAAGTCTGATGGGCGTGGCCGGATACCTGCTCAAACAAGGATTGTTGACAGGCGTTGAAATCGCGGGTCTAGGAACCACAAACGACGCAGCTGAGTTTTACGGCGTAGAAGAAAAAGAACCGTATTTAGAGCAGGTGAAAAGCTTTAAGGAGACATTAAGCAACTCCAAAGAAGTTGAGGTTTGGAAGGAAATAGTTGGAAAGAATATAGAATCCCTGAAAGAGAA
>JACPSV010000087.1 GCA_016193115.1 Elusimicrobiota bacterium | reverse complement strand
GGAACGACACGAACAAAATTCTTTAAGATGGCTGTGATCAAATGAAACGATTGAGACTCTTTCTCTTGATAACATTGCAGTCCGGCCTTCTCCTGAAAGCGGGAGTCTGGGCGGACTTCAACGCCAAGTCCGCGGGAACTAGCGGAGCCGCTTTCCTAAAGGTTGGCGCGGGAGCCAGACCCGTAGCGTTGGGAGACGCTTTCGTAGGAATTGCGGATGACGTGAACACGATCCAGTCCAACACCGCAGGACTTGCAACCCTGAAAAAGAACGAATTTGTGGCGATGCGAGCGAGTCTTTTTCAAGACATTGAGTACAACTTCTTTGCTTTTGCATACCCAACCCAATCGCAAGGAACATTTGCCCTGGGGTTGAACAGTCTTCTGGTTTCCGACATTGAAAAAAGGACTGCCGACACCGATGCGCCGGACTCCACGTTTTCTTCCAACGATTCCGCTTACACGTTGGCGTACGCGCGCAAAGTGTGGGATCCCTCTTCTTTGGAGACCGAGTCCAGCGGTCTTAGGCTGGGCGCGGGACTCAAATATATTCGTCAATCCATCTCCGGCGAGATTGCTAACTCTTACGCCGCGGATTTAGGATCTCTCTACCATTTTTCGGACTGGCCCATGACTTTAGGGTTATCCGTGCAGAACCTTGGCTCAAAAGTTAAATTCAAAAGCGAGTCGGACTCTCTGCCTCTCACAGTTCAGTGCGGAGCCAGCTACCGGTTAGGGGAACAGTGGGAGATCAGCGGGGTGGAGAGTGAGGAAGAGGAAACCAAAAGGGGATTGTTACTGGCTCTGGAAGTCCATTCACCCAGGGATGAGGACCCGTCTTTACGCGCAGGATCTGAATTTACGCGCCTCTGGACAGGGGATCTCTCAACCTCTTTGCGGGCCGGGTACCAAACAGGCAGAAGCCGTCAGATTGAAGGCGCGGGGACAGGAGTAGCGGCGGGAGCCGGCGTCCAATACAAATTTTTCTCCTTTGATTTTGCCTGGATGCCGTTTGGCGCTTTGGGCAACACGTACCGCTATTCCATTAAAATCAGGTTCTAAAAATGAAAATAAAATATTGGATTTTAGGGACGATCGCCCTCTTTTTCTGGTCTTCGGCGCTTCTAGCCCGGGAAGCCATTCTAGTCCAGTTCTCCGGCACCGTCGAGGTTCAGTCTCAAGACGCTGCCTACTGGAGAAAGGCAGTCAAAAACCTGATGGTCAAACAGGGGGAAAAGGTCCGCACCGGAAAACGGTCTAAGGCCGTCCTGCTATTTCAGGACGGATCCCGAACCACACTCTCCCAAGAAACCGTTTTAATCATGAGCCAGCTGGATATCCCCGTGAACATCGAACAAGTGGAAGGTAAAACGCGCAACAAAGTCAAGAAACTTGGGAAAGGATTTGTTTTAAAAACACCGACGGCAGTCTGTTCTGTCCGGGGCACAGACTTCAGCGTAGAAATTGGGGAAGGCGGAGTGACCCAACTGGACGTTTTTGAAGGAACCGTCAACGGTCTTAAACTCATGACTGGGGAATCGAGAGACGTCTCGGAAGGTGAAAGGCTCTTGTTCACGCCCAATCCTACCCCTCTCGGTTCTCCCCAGCCAGGTGAACCCGCGGGCGAGGAGAGCGCCATCAAACAGTTGGCGCGCAAAGAAGTGAGTCTGGACATGAGCAGGGAAGAACTGCAAGCCGCGGTAGCGGAAGAAATGCGTTTGGCAGAGTATCAGGAAGGGAAATCCTTGATTGATGTGAACGGGTCCCGAGTGCGCGTGGAAGAGTATATTTTAAGAAAACCCAAAGATGTCGCGGAAGTGGATCGGGAGAAAGCGTTCAAATTCGTGGTCTTGAACCTGCGCGGCAACCGTATAGATTTCTTCACTTACAAAGGCATATTCAGGCAACCGTATAGATTTCTTCACTTACAAAGGCATATTCAACAAAAAGTTGCCGGACGACCTCTCCGTAGCGTTGCGGAACGTTTCCGGAAGAAAGTTAGGCGGCGAGCCGGAATATTATTTACGGTCCTATGAAATGACTCAGTCTAACCTGACCGACGCTTTGAAAGACATGGCGGATGGCGGCCATTTAGTTGAAGTTCAGTACAACACGGATGGATCCTTCACACTCATTCCGCACTCCGTCAATGCGGACGGCACGGCAGGCCCGATCGCCGCGGGAGACAGCAACAAAACGATCACCCCGGACGGAAACGGTTTGGTGAGCGGAAAAGTTTATGACCCCATTGCCGACGTGTACCGTCAGCCCGGCTCTTCCATGGACGGCATGTACGATCCCACGGACGACAGCTTCAAAAACCTGCAGAGAGGCCAGACTCTGTGGAGAACGGTTTTCAACCGCTACGCGCATCTTCTTGGCCCGGCAAAAGAGATCGCCAACCTGAACTTTAACAACGTGCCTGCGGGCACGTTAACTCAACCCTGGTTTCAGTACTATACGGCAAAAACCGGCGTCACGAACATCGCTACTTTGGATCAGACGGCGGCTCTGACAACGGACGGAACACTTTCCACGCGCGGCAGATCGTTAGACATGGTTACGGATCAGAACATCGGGGACGCCAGCTTCAAATACCTGAACGGTCATTATGCGTTTGATTCCTATTTCCCCGACGCCAAAAGTCCCACCTCCCTATCTCTGACCGACGTGATGCATCAGAGGTTGATCACCTACTACCCCAAGAGTTCCCAAGACGTTCCCTTTGAATCCTACGACACCTACATCTTCTCGGACGAAGGCAAACTGGCGGAGATCTCCGTTTTTGCGAACGTGACCTCCGGCAAAGCCTTCAAAGAAGAGCTCCTGAAATGGAACTACCAGCAGATCACCCGCTCCTCCGCCTACGCCGACCGCACCATAGACATCGTCGTCGAACCCAAAATCCTAATCAAATCCGGCCTGATTAAGTAGACTCACTCCGACACTAAGAAGTGATGGCTCGCAAAATGCTTATCTTGCATTTCAACTAATATAATACGTTCCTTTTCACTGAGTTCCTTTAAGTCGGCGGTAAATCCAGATTTTGAAAATAGAATGAAATGTTCCTTTCTCTTGCCGCACTGCCAGTCCACGAATGAAGTTTTTCTTTGCAGGTCTCTTAAGATATTTGTTCCAACTGGTTTTTGGCTCCATTTAGCCTCGCAAAAATAGATGTTCTTCTCTTCGTCGTCTAGCGCCACAAGGTCTATTTCTTCGTTCTTTTGCCACCAACGTCCCAAGGAAGTAAACTTAATTTCCCCTTCCTTCATAAGCTCAAAACAGTATTCTTTACAAATATCTTCAAACACATAGGATAGATGCTGATGAAAGCTTCCTTTGATTATCCTTACGACTTCCTTGCTTTTTCCTATTTCAATTTTACCCCTGTTTGGGAAAATATATTTGAACCAGAATTCAAAAAATCGATCGTGGATTTTGTAGAGCCCTAATTTACTTTTTTCTGGATATTTCTCAGTGACAGGCACCTCTTTTTCTATTAACCTAAGACTTTT
>JACPSV010000144.1 GCA_016193115.1 Elusimicrobiota bacterium | reverse complement strand
GGCCCATCCGGTTGCGGCAAGTCCACGCTTCTGAATGTGATTGCGGGGCTGGAACCCGTGGATCAGGGGAATATTCTTTTGGATGGACATCCTGTTTCCTCGCCCGGCCCGGACAGGGTTGTGATTTTTCAGGACGGAGCGCTCTTTCCTTGGATTTCGGTTCTGGAAAATGCGGCCTATGGCTTAAAAGTGCGCGGTGTTGGGAAAGAAGAGAGAGAAAAAAAAGCTCTGGAATTTTTGAATCTCGTGCATCTGGGTAAATTTGCGGATCACTTTATTCACGAACTGTCGGGAGGCATGCGGCAAAGGGTGGCGATCGCGCGCGGACTGGTTTTGGAACCCCGGATTTTGTTGATGGACGAACCGTTCGCGGCTCTGGATACCCAGACGCGTGACTTGCTTGTGGAAGAGTTGAGAGGAATCTGGAGCAAACTTAAGAATACCGTGCTCTTCGTGACTCACAACGTGCGTGAAGCGGTCTATCTGGGAGATCGCGTGATTCTGCTTTCGTTTAGGCCTGGAAAGGTGAAGTCCGTGTTTCCAATCCCGGTGCCCAGACCGCGGGATCCGGACGATCCCGCCCTGGAAGCCATCGTTCGTTCGATCGTTGAGGACTTGCACGAAGAAGTGTCTAAATCTTTGGTTTCGGAATTAGAAGAATGAACCGAAAAATCGTCGTTCAAATTCTTTTTTACAGCGCTCTGATAGCGCTTTGGCAGACCGTTATTTCTCTGGAAATATGGCCGGAATACTTGTTCCCGTCGCCTCGGACGGTTCTCCATTCTCTGCTCAACGGGTTCGGAGACTCAACATTTTTGATCGGGATCCGCTACAGCATGCAAAGAATCCTGATTGGGTATGGCCTATCCATTCTGGGCGGACTGGCGCTCGGATTTTTGTTGGCCCGGTCCCTTGTGTTGCAACAAAGTTTAGGTTCTTTGGTCTTGGGTCTGCACACGTTGCCCAGCATTTGTTGGCTGCCTCTGGGAATTTTGTGGTTTGGGTTATCCGATGCGGCGATTGTGTTGGTGATCGTTTTAGGTTCTCTTTTTTCGCTTACGATTGCCACCAATGACGCCATTAAAAATATCAATCCCATCTATGTGCGCGCCGCCAAGACCATGGGTTCGAAAGGGTGGCGCTTGTACCTGGAAGTCGTTCTGCCCGCCGCTTTGCCCGGGATCGTTTCCGGACTCAAGCAGGGCTGGTCTTTCGCTTGGAGATCGTTGATGGCGGGAGAACTGATTTTTGTGAGTTTAGGGTTGGGTCATCTCCTACAAATGGGACGCGAACTCAACGACACAGCCCAGGTGTTTGCCGTCATGATCGTGATTGTGATGATTGGACTGGTGGTGGATTTCTGGATATTCGGACAGGCAGAAAAGAAGATTCGCAGCCGTTGGGGACTTCTGGGTTCGAGGGGCTAAAATGAGAGGACAATCCGTTTTAGACGCGATCGGCAATACTCCGCTCATCAAACTTTCTTCCTTCCAAAGGTGGATTCCGAAAGGCGTCTCTATTTATGCTAAAGCGGAGTTCAGAAATCCTGGCGGATCCGTTAAAGATCGTCCCGCCAAAAAAATGATTCTGGAAGCGGTCCGTTCCGGTCAACTGACGACGGATAAAACCATTCTCGATTCCTCTTCCGGCAATACCGGTATCGGGTACGCTTTGATTGCGGCGGCTTTGGGATTTAAGCTGGAGTTAGTGATGCCGGAAAACGCTTCCGAGAAAAAGAGAATCATAGAATCGTTCGGAGCGAAAGTCATCTTTTCCGATCCTTTGGAAGGGTCCGACGGAGCCATTCTGGATGCGCAAAAGATTTATCGCCAAAACCCCGGGAAATACTATATGCCGGACCAGTACAACAATCCCAACAACTGGAAAGCGCATTACGAAACCACCGCCGAAGAGATCTGGAAACAGACGGAAGGAAAACTCACCCACTTTGTGGCGGGAATCGGAACGTCGGGAACTTTGATGGGGAACGGACGCCGTCTGCGCGAGTTGAACCCTTCCATTCAGATCATCGCCGTGGAACCTGCGGGCGATCTGCACGGTCTGGAAGGATTGAAACACATGGCTTCTTCCATCGTGCCCGGAATTTACGATCCGTCCGTGCATCAAAGAAAAATACCGGTTTTTACAGAAGATGCCTACGAGATGACGTGCCGTCTGGCCCGTCAGGAAGGGATATTGGCCGGTTACTCTTCCGGCGCCGCGTTGCAGGCGTGTTACCAGATCGCCAACGAGATCAAAGAAGGGATGATCGTGACGGTTTTCCCGGACAGCGGGGACCGCTACTTGCGCACCCAGTTCTGGGAAGAAGTCCTCAAATACTGGGAAGAACACTGGAAATTCTTTGAAGAAAGTAGATCCTGAGCGCTTCCAAGGGGTTAGGGTTCCGTTGCAAAAATTCGACTGAAAATCTATAATAAGCGCTTATCTGTTACGCCATGGGCGCGCGGCGAACGTTCAGAGGCTGTCCCGATGTAGAGTGTCCTGCCGGGGTGGCGGAATTGGTAGACGCGCTAGCCTTAGGAGCTAGTAAGGAAACTTATGGAGGTTCGAATCCTCTCCCCGGCAAAAAATTCAATGGAAAACGCATTAGAGAAAATTAAGTTTAAAACGAAAGAAGAAAAACCTTGTCAGGTGGTTTTTTCCGTTCAGGTGCCTTGTGAGGTCGTGGACAAGAAAGAAAACGAGGTCACCGAAGAGATCCGGAAAGTGGCCCAACTGCCGGGATTTCGGGCAGGCAAGGCGCCCACCGAATTAGTCCGAAAGAACTATTCGGATCGGGTCAAAAGCCGCACGATGGACCAGATCCTGAACGAGGTTGTTTCCGGAATCCTGAAAGAAAAGCTTCTTCACCCGATTGTCACTCCCATGATCAACCAGTTGAATTTTAAGGAAGACCGGTCGCTCACGTTTGAATTGATTGTAGAACGAAACCCCAATTTTAAGGTGAAGAATTATACGGGTATTCCCGTTGAGAAAACCGTCAAGAAAGCGAGCCCGCAGGATATCGAGAAAGAGTTAAATCTATTGCGGGAACGAAGTTCCCAGCTGGCTCCCTCCAGCGCCGAAAAAGCGGAAAAGAAACATTACGTGGTGGTGGACTATGTGGGGTCGGTTCAAGGTGTTCCCGTGCCAGACTTGAAAGCGGAAAATCAGTTGATTCATCTGGAAAATCCGCACACGGTTCAGGGGTTTGCGGAAGGCATATTGGGCGCGTCGCGCGGAGAAATGCGGGAAGCGCCTGTCCAGTTCCCTAAAGAGTATCCTCGCAAAGATTTGGCCGGCAAGACGATCGTCTTTCAAATCACTCTACGCGAGATTAAAGAGATGTCTCTGCCGAATCTGGACGATGATCTGGCTAAAGACGTGGGATTTCAGTCCTTGGAAGAGTTGAAAGGGAAGGTAGAAGAGACGATTCAGAAATGGTTAGACCATCAGTCTCAGTCTGAAATGGAGAAGAAGATTTTAGACCAAATCCTCAAAGAAAACCCCATTCCCTTGCCGGAATCTTTGGTGTCCCTGCAATTGGAATCTTTAGTGAACCAAACGTTGGAGAAGGAGAAAGAACGCGGGGAAGATCCGCCGCCGGCAGCGGAAGAAATTGAAAAGAGAAAAAAGAGTTTGCGGGAACGGTTGAAACCGCAAGCGGAAGAGTCCGTGCGGCTGGCCTACCTGATTCAAGGTATTGCTCTGCAGGAAAAACTGCAGGCAACGGAAGAAGAGTTCAATCAAGAGACGGAAAAAATTGTGGCTGCTAACGCGGATAAAACGGAACAAGTGCAAAAACTTGTGCGGGAGAATCATTCCAAAATTCTCAACCAGATCACGGAAGCAAAAGTCGTTCGATTTTTGATGGATCGAGCCAAAATCAAGGAGGTAATTGCATGCCAGCGTTAGTGCCTACGATTATTGAGAGATGGAACCAGGGAGCGGCGGTCGGATATGACATCTTCTCCAGACTATTAAAAGACCGGATTATTTTTGTCGGCGGTTACGAGGGCGCTGTCACCACCGATTCCGCCAACCTCATCATTGCGCAGCTCTTGTACCTGGAAGCGGAAGATCCGGAAAAAGATATTAACCTCTATATCAACTCTCCCGGAGGAATGGTGAGCGCAGGACTGGCCGTCTATGATACGATGCAGTATATCCGCCCGCCGATCACAACCATCTGCATGGGGATGGCCATGTCGTTTGGCGCTTTGCTTTTAGGAGCGGGAACTAAAGGACGACGGTTTGCTTTGCCTCACTCGCGGATCATGATTCATCAGCCCTTAATTTATGGGGAAGGAATTTCCGGATCGGTGACCGATATTCATATTGAAACCAAGGAACTTTTGGGCACTAAAGAGAAGCTGCTCCAGATTCTGGCTAAACATACGGGACAAACTCTGGAGAAAGTGAAGAGCGATTCCGAAAGGAATTTTTATATGTCCGCTGAAGACGCGAAAAACTACGGTCTTGTAGATGAAGTAATCCAAACCCGGAAAAAATAAAATGGCGATAGGGCGGGACGGTAAAGAATCTTTCGATTGCGTTTTCTGCAATCGTTCCAAACGCGATGGGCTCAAACTCATCGGCGGGAACGGCGTGTACGTTTGCGAGGAGTGTATTCGCAACTCTTACGCCCTCTTGCAGAAAATCAGCGACGAGGATGAGAAGCGGTCGGTGCGCAAAGTTCCAAAACCCGCGGAAATCAAGAGCTCTCTGGACGAATACGTGATTGCTCAGGAGCGCGCCAAACGTATCCTTTCCGTGGCAGTCTATGCCCATTTCCGGCGTTTGGACTCTCAGGATCAGGGGACCGCAAAACTTCCGATCGGGTCGGAGTTTCAGAACATTGAGCTGCAGAAGTCTAACATCCTTTTGATTGGGCCGACAGGCACCGGCAAGACTCTGCTGGCGCAAACTCTCGCTAAACTTCTGCATGTCCCTTTCGCGATCGCGGACGCGACCACGTTGACGGAAGCGGGGTACGTGGGGGAAGACGTGGAAAACATTCTCTTGAGACTTCTTCAGAACGCCGGCTATGACGTGAAACGCGCGGAAAGAGGGATCGTCTATATTGACGAGATTGACAAAATTTCCCGCAAGACGGACAGTCCCAGCATCACGCGGGACGTCTCCGGGGAAGGGGTGCAACAGGCGCTTCTGAAGATTTTGGAAGGGACGGTTGCGCATGTGCCGCCGCAGGGAGGACGAAAACACCCTCAGCAGGACTATATTCAGCTCAACACGTCCAACATCCTCTTTATTTGCGGAGGCGCTTTTGAAGGTTTGGAAAAAGTCGTGGAACAGAGAGTCGGAAAGAAGATGGTTGGGTTCGGAGCGGAACTGAAAGTGAAGGAAGAAAAGAAGACCTACGAACTTTTGAAGTCTCTGCAACCGGAAGATCTGATCCGTCACGGTCTGATCCCGGAACTGGTGGGACGACTGCCCGTGATTGCGGTGCTGGAAGATCTGGACGTTTTAGACGGCATGTACGATCTGCCTGAAGACAAAAGTTTAAGGCGGTGCATTGTAGATCTGAATGCGGTTCTGGGAGAAAGACCTCCCATCTTGATTCGGGAAAATGAGCTGAAAGAGAGCGCATGAGCCCGCAACCGCAGTCCAACCCAAAATCCAAAGCGCCCGGATCTCTGCCGCTCTTGCCGGTTCGAGACGTCGTGGTTTTTCCAACGATGGTCCTGCCTTTGGCCGTGGGCAGGGAAAAATCCATTCGCGCATTGGAAGAGTCCATGGCGACTCACCATCTTGTTTTCGTCACAACTCAAAAGAAAGTGCAGGTGGACGATCCTCAGGAGGACGACCTTTTCCTCGTGGGAACGGTCTGCGAAGTGTTGCAGATGGCTAAGATGCCGGACGGCACATTCAAGATTTTGGTGGAAGGGGTGCAGAGAGCGGTCTTGCAGGAATTGAGAACCGTTCCGGACAAGAACTATTCGGAAGCTAAACTCCATCGCGTGGAAGAGCCTGTGGAAGAAAGTAAAGAGGTTTTGGCGCTCTCCCGCCAAATCAATTCCCTTTTTGACCAGTATGTAAAATTGACCCGCAGGGTGCCCATGGAAGTGGCCGCTTCCGTTCAGTCCATTGATGAGCCGGGTCACCTGTCGGACGCCGTGGCCAGCCACCTCTTCCTAAAAACCGCGGATAAGCAGAATTTGTTGGAGATATTGCCTGTCCGGTTGAGAATGGAGAAGGTGATCGAATCGCTCACCGCGGAGATTGAGATTTTGAATTTGGAGAAAAGAATTCAGGCGCGCGTGCGCAGCCAGATTGAAAAAAGCCAGAAAGAGTATTATCTGACAGAACAGATGAAAGCGATTCAAAAAGAGCTTCGCCAGAAAGACGATTTCGTCAAAGAAGTGCAGGACATCTATGAAAAGGTCAAAGAAGCCAAGATGACCGACGAAGCCCGGGAAGTGGCCCGTAAAGAGTGTGAACGGCTGGAGAAAATGACCCCGTTCTCCCCGGAAGCCACCGTGATCCGGACCTATTTGGACTGGCTGATCCAGCTGCCATGGGCCGTCAAAACCAAAGATAATCTGGACATGGTTCTGTGCGAGAAAATTTTGAACGGAGAACATTACGGTTTAGAGAAAGCCAAAGAGAGGATCGTGGAATATCTGGCCGTTTTGAAGTTGGTGAAGAAAATGAAAGGGCCCATTCTCTGTTTTGTGGGGCCGCCGGGAGTCGGTAAAACGTCCCTGGCCCGATCCATTGCCAATGCCTTGGGACGAAACTTCGTTCGAATTTCTTTGGGAGGAGTGCGCGACGAAGCGGAGATTCGGGGACATCGCAGAACCTACATCGGTTCTCTTCCCGGCCGGATCATGCAGTCTCTGCGCAAATCCAAATCCAAAAATCCCGTCTTTTTGTTGGACGAAATTGACAAAATGGGATCGGACTGGAGAGGAGATCCGTCCGCCGCTCTTTTGGAGGTGCTGGATCCGGAACAGAATTCAAATTTCACGGACCACTATTTGGACGTTGGATTTGACTTAAGTGAAGTGCTCTTTATCACAACCGCTAACAGTCTCTACAATATTCCTGTCTCACTCCATGACCGTTTGGAAGTGGTTCGGTTCCCGGGCTACATGGACTCGGAGAAGATCGCTATCACCAGAAATTTTTTGATCCCCAAACAGTTGAAAGAGCACGGTTTGGAATCTCAACAGTTAGAAATGGACGATTCGGTTCTCAAAAAGATTCTCACGGACTATACCCAAGAAGCCGGCGTTCGCAACGTGGAAAGGCAGATCGCCAAAATTTGCCGTAAAGTCGCCAAGAAGTCCGCATCGGCGGGATCTCCCGCTTCGATTCATTTGAAACAGTCCCAACTGCAGGAATATCTGGGCATACCGGAATTTTATAAAGATTCCCGGGTTACGAATGGCGTGGGTGTGGCCACCGGACTTGCCTGGACGGAACACGGCGGGGAACTTTTAGCCATCGAAGTGAACGCCATGAAAGGAAAAGGAAAACTTCTTCTTACGGGAAAACTGGGAGAAGTCATGCGCGAGTCCGCGCAAGCCGCTCTCTCGTATGTCCGGGCGCAATCGAAAAAGTTTAAGATTCAGAACGGTTTCTTTCAGGAGACGGATTTTCACGTGCATGTGCCGGAAGGGGCGGTTCCCAAAGACGGTCCTTCGGCTGGGATAGCGATTGGAACGGCCGTGGCCAGCGTTTGCAGCGGCCGAGCGGTCAAGAAATATATCGCCATGACGGGAGAGATTACTTTGAGAGGGCAGGTCCTTCCCATCGGAGGATTCAAAGAAAAAGTGATTGCCGCCCATCGGGAAGGAATTAAAACTGTGCTTTACCCCGAAGGAAACCGAAAAGATTTAACGGAAATTCCTCCAGAGATCTTAAAAGACGTCAAGCTGGTCAGCGTTAAACAGATGGAAGACGTCCTCCATCAGGCGCTGGAATAAAGTTTGAAAAATACTTAACCTAACGTCATTCCCGCGAAAGCGGGAATCTAGTCGGCAGAAAATCAGTTCTGGATTCCCGCTTTCGCGGGAATGACGATGGGCGATCTGTGTAAAGGAGAAAGTTCATGGACACGCAAATTCTATTGACTCCCGGCCCAACGCCGATCCCGCCTCAGACTTTGCAGATGGAATCGTTGCCTATCATTCATCACCGCACCAAAGAGTTTGCGGAACTCTTTAACGATTTGCAAAAGAACTTGCAGAACATGTAGAGGTGTACATTGATGATGCGTTTGGTGCAGTTCATCGAGCACATGCTTCGGTTGATGGCATTACGAAATTTGTTAAAGACAAAGGCTGTGGGTTTTTAATTCAAAAGGAAATTGAATGTTTATCGAAGTTACTCGAAAATCCAGAAAAACCATATGTCGCAATTCTTGGAGGCGCTAAAGTTTCAGATAAAAT